>CAMLFJ010000083.1 GCA_946479205.1 uncultured bacterium
CGGCTTCGGGGGCAAACGCACCGCCTACTTCGACGAGATCCTCTTCCTCACCGTGCCCGAGACCGCGGTGCGGCTGGCCGGGGTCGAGACCGGCGAGTACCACCACGCGATGTTCGTCAAGCAGGACTCCTACGAGCGCATCAAGAGCCTCCCCGCTTTGGAGTCGCGCATCGTCAAGCCGCGAGGCTGGGCGGTCGCGGTCATGAACCACAAGTCGCCGCTGACGAGCCAGAAGAAGATCCGCCAGGCGTTCCAGGCCGCGCTCGACATGGAGCCGATCCTGGTGGCGGGCTTCGGCTCGAAGGAGTTCTACCGGCTCGACCCGGGCGTGTTCTTCCCCGAGCAGCCCTGGCACTCGACGGCGAGCGCCAAGCTCTACAATCAGAAGGACAAGGACAAGGCCCGTCGCCTCCTCAAGGAAGCGGGCTACGCCGGGCAGCCCCTGCGCTGGATCACCACGCGCGAGTACGAGTTCATGTACAAGAACGCGCTGGTGGGCAAGCAGCAGCTCGAGGAAGTGGGGATCACGGTGGATCTCCAGGTGGTGGACTGGGCCACGCTGAACAACCGCGGGGAGAAGTCCGAGCTCTGGGAGGTCTTCTCCACCGGCTTCGTCTTCTCCGCCGACCCGGCCAACCACGTCGCGCTCCGCTGCACCTTCAACGGCTGGTGGTGCAACGAGGAGAAGGAGCGCCTGCTCGCCGAGCTGCAGGGCGAGAACGACCTGAAGAAGCGGAAGGCCATCATCGACCGCATCCAGACCGTGTTCTACGAGGACGTGGGCAGCGTCAAGCTCGGCGACTACTTCACGCTCGACGCCGCGCGCCGGGAGCTGCGGGGCGACTTCCGCACCGCGCCGAGGCTGTACTTCTGGAATAGCTGGCTGGCCAAGTAGGGAGGCGTGCAGACCTACCTGCTCCGCCGGGTGCTGGCGGTCATCCCGGTGATGCTCGTGGTGGCCACCGTGACGTTCGTGCTGATCCACCTGGCCCCCGGGGATCCCGCCAGCATCATCGCGGGGCCGGACGCCACCCCGGAGAACATCGCGCGCCTGCGGAAGCACCTGGGCCTCGACGAATCCCTCCCCGCCCAGCTCCTGCACTGGTTCGGGCGTCTCCTGCGGGGCGACCTGGGCGATTCGATCTTCCTGCGCCGGCCGGTCACCGAGGCGATCATCGAGCGCCTCGAGCCGACCCTGCTCCTGACGAGCTGGGCCACCCTGATCGCGGTGCTCATCGGGGTGCCCGCCGGCATCATCTCGGCGCGCTACCACAACACCGCGGTGGACCAGTCGTTCATGGGGCTGGCCCTGATCGGCCTCTCCATCCCCAACTTCCTGCTCGGCCTGCTGATGATCCTGGTCTTCGGGGTCTGGCTGCGCTGGCTGCCGGTGGCCGGCTACGTGCCGCTCGACATGGGCCTCTGGCCCAACGCGCGCTCGCTGCTCATGCCGAGCGTCTCGCTCGGGCTCGTGCAGTCCGCGCTGATCGCCCGCATCACCCGCTCGAGCATGCTCGACGTGCTGCGCGAGCAGTACATCCTGGCCAGCCGGGCCAAGGGCCTGGCCGAGCGGGCGGTGGTCTACAAGCACGCGCTCAAGAACGCGATCATCCCGACTCTCACCGTGATCGGCATCACCTTCGCGATCCTGATCGGGGGCGCGGTGGTGATCGAGACCGTGTTCAATATCCCGGGGGTGGGGCGCCTCATCATCTCGGCGGTGCTCCGGCGCGACTACCCGGTGATCCAGGGCGTGGTGCTGGTCATCGCGCTCACCTACACCCTCATCAACCTGCTGGTGGATCTGATCTACCTGACGCTCGATCCGCGGATTCGCTACCAGTGAGCGATCCCGCGATCCGCTGGCGGTGGCTGCGGCTCCTGGGGCGGCGGCGGATCGCCATGATCGGCGCGATCCTGGTGGCGCTCAACGTGCTGGTGGCCGTCTTCGCGCCGGTGATCGGGCGCTGGGAGCCGCAGCTCCTCGACGTCAAGGCCCGCCTGGCCCCGCCCAACCCGGCCCACTGGATGGGCACCGACGACGTGGGGCGGGACGTCTGGAGCCGCGTGGTCCACGGCACCCGGCTCTCCATGCTGGTGGGCGGCGTGGTCATGCTCTTCTCGTTCGTGGGAGGCATCGTCTTCGGCCTGCTCGGCGGCTACTACCGCCCGCTCGACAACGTGCTGATGCGGATCATGGACGGCTTCATGGCGTTCCCGCCCATCATCCTGGCGATCGCCCTCATGGCGTCACTGGGGCCGAGCGTGGTGAACGTGATCGTGGCCCTCGGGATCGTGTACGTGCCGAGGGTGGCGCGCATCGTCCGCGGCTCGGTCCTGGTGATCCGCGAGACGCCGTACGTGGAAGCCGCGCTCGCCTTGGGCGTCCCGGACGTGACCGTGCTGCTGCGGCACGTGCTGCCGAACTGCCTCTCGCCGGTCATCGTGCAGGGCACGTTCATCTTCGCGGCGGCCGTCCTGGGCGAGGCCGCGCTGTCGTTCCTGGGCGTCGGCGTGCCGCCCCAGATTCCCTCGTGGGGCAATGTGCTGGCCGAGGGCCGGCTCTACCTGCAGCAGGCGCCCTGGCTCACCCTCTTTCCCGGGGCCGCCATCATGGCCTGCATCCTCGGGCTGAACCTCTTCGGCGACGGGCTCCGCGACCTGCTCGATCCGAAGATGCAGGGTGTCGCTAACTCAGCTCGACCGTCTTGACGTAGACCCCGGGCGAGCCGGGCGCGTGCGTCATGTTCTTCCTCATCTGCTCGTTCGCCGGCACCGCGTCGCGCTGGGCCATCCACGCGGGGCTCTCCGAGACCTTGGGATGCTCGAACTCGTAGAGCGTCAGATAGGTGGGCGTGCCTTCCACCGCCCGGTAGCGACGGCCGCGGATCACGCCGGGCACCTTCTCGTAGTTCGGCACGTAGATCGTGCTGTACCAGGTGTTGAAGTCGGCATCGACGGCGGGCGGCACGCTCATGCGGCCGATCTGGAGCACCGGCGCCATCGGGGCGGCCGCGATGGTCGACGTGATCGCCTGGGGGTGGATCATGGTGTAGACGTTGCGGATGAACGTGGTGGCGATGGTCCCGGGCCCGGACCGCTTCGTCCACTCGGTGGGATTGGCCTGGACCTTCTTGTAGGCCGGGGTCTCCAGCACCGCCGCGCTCTCGAGCTCGTAGTACGCGAGGTGCTTCGGCCCGCCCTTCACGGCCTCGTACCGCGCCCCGCTCAGGAAGCCGGGGATGGCCATGCGCTCCGGCAGATGCTCCTCGTTGTACCACCGGTTGAACTCGTCTTCCTTGTTCGCCGGCACGTCCGCCCACACCATCAAGAGCCCGGTGCCTTTCTTGGCCATGGCGCCCTCCCTTGCGGACGGGTATATCACAGAGCGCGAGGCGGGCGCATCGCGAGGACCGTCACCCGGTGGCATCCCGGAAGACCCGCCCCCCGAGGATGGACACCGCGGCAACTCCCTCCAGAACCACCAGGCACCACAGCGCGGGCTGGTAGCTCCCGAGCAGGTCATGCAGCAGCCCCATCAAGCCCGGCCCGAGCGCGACGCCGATCTGGGCGGTCGCCGCCACCAGTCCGAACACGGTGCCGAAGGAGCGCTGGCCGAACTCCTCGCGCGCCAGGAGGGGCGGCAAGGTGATCAGGTTGCCAACGCCCAGGCCGAAGACGAGACTCGCGGCCACGAAGACCACCGGCGAGGGCCACATCGCCATCATCGCGAGGGCCGCGCCCTGGGCGCCGATATTGACGGCGGACAGGCTCCGGAGGTCCACCCGGTCGGAGAGGAGGCCGAGCGCGATGCGGCCGAGCAGGGCGGCCACGGTGGTGGCGCTCACCGTGAGGGCCGCGTGGCCCTCGCCGAGGTAGGGCTCCAGCAGGCTGATCTGGTGGACGATGAACCCCACCTGGGCGGCCAGCGCCAGGGCGAAGGGCACCATCAGCGTCCAGAGCAGCGGGACGCGCAACGCCTCCGGTCGTGTCCAGACTCGCGATTGCCGGATCCCCTCGTCGCCCGGGCCCATTGCCCCGTGACGCTGCAGCTCGATCGCGACCTCAGCGGCGGTCGGGCGGCCGCGGATCACGAGAAGGACCAGCGGCAGACCGATCACGAGCGCGGCGGCGCCGGCCGCCGCGGTGGCGAACCGGAACCCTCGATGCTGGACCAGGGCGACCAGGATCGGCACGAGGACCATGCCTCCCACGCTGGCCCCGGTGAGGGCCAGCGTCATCGCGAGGCCCTGGCGGCGGCCGAACCAGGGCAGGATCGTGCTGCTGATACCGGTCAAGCTGAGGCAGGACCAGGACGTCGCCAGCACCAGATAGACCGCGAAGAGCTGCCACGGAGCGGTGATCAGGCCGAGCGCGGCCACCGCGGCCGCCATGGCGACAACCCCGTAGGTGAGCACCCCGCGAGGGCCGCGGCGGTCGATGAGACCGCCGACGAGCGCGATGCCGACGGCGCTGACCGCGTAGTAGACCGTCACCGCCACCGAGATGAGTCCGGCGGACCACCCGTGCAGACGGCTCAGCGCGTGCAGATAAACGCCGAGGCCGTAGAAACCGAGGCCCCAGGAGAAGGTCGCGATGAGGCCGCAGGCGATGACAACGGACCAGCCGCGATAGAAGGGCACGACACGGTTATACCCCGTGCCTCTCACCCTGCCCTCTCCCCAGGGGGAGAGGGTGAATCAGGCGGGAGGGTAAGGTATGCTTCTGGCCGAACCCTCAGCGAGGAGAACGCCCGTGAAGCTCGACGTGTCCATGCTGACCCACGACCTCAAGACCCTTCCCGACTATGCCCGGAAGGTCGAGGCGATGGGCTACGACTGCCTCTGGTCGTCGGAAACCCAGCACGATCCGTATCTGCCGGTGGCCATCGCCGCGACCGCGACGTCGCGCATCAAGCTCGGCACCAACATCGCGACGGTGTTCTCGCGCAGCCCCATGATCACCGCGCACATCGCCTGGGACCTGCAGAAGGCCTCGGCCGGGCGCTTCACGCTGGGGCTCGGCACCCAGGTCAAGGCGCACAACGAGCGGCGCTTCTCGGTCAAGTTCGAGTCGCCGGGGCCGAAGATGGCGGAGGCCATCCGCGCCATCCGCACCATCTGGGACTGCTGGCAGAACGACACCAAGCTCAACTTCAAGGGGCAGTTCTACACCTTCGACATCATGACGCCGTTCTTCAACCCGGGGCCGATCGATCACCCGAAGATCCCGATCTACATCGCGGCGGTGAACCCGCTCATGTGCCGGATCGCGGGCGAGCTGTGCGACGGCATGCACGTGCACCCGTTCAACAGCCCGAAGTACCTGCGGGAGATCGTCCACCCGGCGGTCGAGGAAGGGCTCAAGCGCTCCGGGCGCGCCCGCAAGGATTTCACCTACGCGACGGCCACCTTCGTGGTGGTGGGCGACACCGAGAAGGAGCGGGCCGCGCAGGCCCAGACCGTCAAGCAGCAGATCGCCTTCTACGGCTCCACCCGCACCTACCAGCCCGTGCTCGCGGCGCACGGGTGGGAGGACGTCACCGGCAAGCTCCACCGCAAGTCGGTGGAGGGGGACTGGAAGGGGATGGCCGATCTCATCACCGACGAGATGCTCGACACCTACGCGGTGACCGCGACCTACGAGAACCTGCACGCGAAGGTCGAGGAGCGCTACCGGGGGCTGCTCGACCGCACCGGGCTCTACCAGCCCTACCAGCCGAACCTGAACGATCCGCGCCTGCCCGCCATGGTGCGGGCGTTCAACGGATGACCCCTCACCCTGCCCTCTCCCCTGAGGGGAGAGGGTTTCGAGAACCCTCGCCCCCGGAGGGGGAGAGGGCAGGGTGAGGGGGAGAAGAGGACGCGATGACCGACAAGGTGCAGGTGGAGATCAAGGGCGACGTCGCCACCATCATGCTGAACAAGCCCGAGCGCCTCAACGCGCTCGACAACGAGATGTGGCACGGCATCGGCGAGGCGTGCAAGGTCGTGGACGCCGCGCCCGACGTGCGCGTGGCCGTGCTGATGGGCGCGGGCGGCTGCTTCTGCGCCGGGCTCGACGTCAAGGCCGGCTCGACGCTGAGCACGGCGCTGGAGGACATGTCGCCCGGGCAGGCGCTGGACCGCATCCGGCAGCACCTGGCGGGGCACCAGGCGTCCTTCTCCGCGATCGAGGCGCTCCGGGTGCCGGTCATCGGCGCCATCCAGCGCGCCTGCATGGGCGCCGGCCTCGAGCTGTCGCTCTGCTGCGACGTGCGTCTGGCCGCCGAGGGCACGCTCTTTTCCATCCCGGAGGTGCAGCTCGGCCTCGTCCCCGACATGGGCGGCACCCAGCGGCTGCCGCGCACCGTCGGAATCGGGAAGGCCAAGGAGCTGATCTACTCCGCCCGGCGCTTCGACGCCGCCGAGGCGCTCCGCATCGGGCTCGTGCAGGCGGTGTACCCGGCGGGCGAGCTTCAGGCGCGCGTGGCCGAGCTGGCCGGCGAGATCGCGGCGAACGCCCCGCTCGCGGTGCAGGCGGCCAAGCGGGCGATCAACGGTACCTACTACGGTGACATGGGCGCGTGGCTCGACTGGGAGACCGCGCAGTGCTCGGGCCCGCTCCTCTCCGAGGACCGCAAGGCCGGTCTCAAGGCCGCCGCCGAGCGGAAGCGCGCCAACTTCAAGGGCCGCTAGGCCCGGAGGCATTCATGGCTGATCTCTACGACCTGGGTGACAAGCCGCCGCTCGGCGAAGTCCCGAAGCGGATGCACGCGTTCGCGGTCCGGCAGAACCGCTTCGGCCAGCCGCGCGACGCCTGGAAGCGCGAGGTGCTGCCCACGCCCACCATCGGCCCCGACGAGGTGCTGATCTACGTGATGGCCTCGGGCATCAACTACAACAACGTGTGGGCCGCGCTCGGCCAGCCGCTCGACGTCATCGCGGAGCGCCTCAAGATGGGCGAGCCGGAGGATTTCCACGCGGGCGGCAGCGACTGCTCCGGCATCGTGTGGGCGACCGGCAAGGACGTGAAGCACGTCAAGGTCGGCGACGAGGTCATCGTGCACAGCGGCTGGTGGCGGCCCGACGATCCGTGGGTGCTCTCCGGCAAGGACCCGATGCTGGCCGAGTCCACCCGCATCTGGGGCTACCAGACCAACTACGGCAGCTACTGCCAGTTCGCGCGCGCCCAGGCGCACCAGTGCATCGCCAAGCCGAAGCGCCTCACCTGGGAAGCGTCGGGCTGCTTCCTGCTCTGCGCCTCCACCGCCTACCGCATGCTGATGGGCTGGGAGCCGCACACCGTGGAGCAGGGCGACGTCGTGCTGGTCTGGGGCGCCACCGGCGGCCTCGGCAGCCTCGCGCTCGAGATCGTCCGGGCGCAGGGGGGCCGCGCCATCGCGGTGGTCTCCGACGACGCCAAGAAGAAGTTCTGCATGGACCACGGCGCGGTCGGGGTCATCAACCGCTCGCAGTTCGATCACTGGGGCGTGATGCCGGACACCAAAGACGGCAAGGCCTACGGCAACTGGGCCAAGGGCGCGCGCGCCTTCGGCAAGGCGATCTGGGACGCGCTCGGCGAGCGGGTGAGCCCCAGAATCGTCTTCGAGCACCCGGGCGAGGCCACCCTGCCCACCTCCGAGTTCGTCTGCGGCACCGGCGGCATGATCGTGATCTGCGCGGGCACCACCGGCTACAACGTCACCCTCGACCTGCGCTATCACTGGATGCGCCAGAAGCGCTTCCAGGGCAGCCACCTCTCGAACGACCAGCAGGCGCTGGCGGTGACGAAGCTGGTGGACGCGGGCCAGGTGGACCCGTGTCTCTCGCAGACGTATGCCTTCGACGAGCTGCCCGAGTGCCACCAGCTCATGCTCGACAACAAGCACCCCTACGGCAACATGGCGGTGCTGGTGAACGCGCCGAAGGCGGGCCTCGGCGCCGCTTGAAGGCGCTCGCGTTCCAGGAGCACGGCGGGCTCGACAAGCTCCGGTACCAGGACGTCGCGGAGCCGGCGATCGGCGCGGGCGATGCCTTGGTCCGCGTGCGCGCGGCGGCCCTGAACCACCTCGATCTCTTCGTTCGCGAGGGCCTGCCCGGCCTCACCCTGCCCCTGCCCTTCTGGACCGGCTGCGACATCGCGGGCGACGTGGCCCAGGTGGGCGCGGCGGTGCGGGACGTCGCGGTGGGTGATCGCGTCGCGGTGAACCCGAATCTCTACGACGGGACTTGCGAGTACTGTCGGCGCGGCGAGCACAGCATGTGCGTGAAGTACGGCATCCTGGGCGAGCACACCCACGGAGGGCTCGCCGAGTACGTGAAGGTGGACGCGCGCCACGTCCTGGCGCTGCCCGCCGCGATCCCCTACGAGGACGCGGCCGCCTTCATCCTCGTGAACATGACCGCCTGGCGGATGCTGGTCACCCAGGCCCGGCTGCGCGCGGCCGAAGACCTCCTGATCCTCGGCGTGGGCGGCGGCGTCTCGTCCACCGCGGTGCAGATCGGCAAGCTCTGCGGCGCGCGCGTGTGGGTCACGTCCTCGAGCGACGAGAAGCTCGAGCGCGCGCGGGCCCTGGGCGCGGACGAGTGCATCAACTACGCGAAGGAAGACTGGGTCAAGGTGATCGGCCAGAAGACGGGCCGGCGCGGGGTGGACGTGATCCTGGAGAACGTGGGCGCGGCCACCTGGAAGGGCGCGATCCGTAGCGTGGCCAAGGGCGGCCGCATCGTCACCTGCGGGGCGACGTCGGGCCCGATCGCCGAGACCGATATCCGCCTCGTGTTCTGGAAGCAGCTCTCGATCATCGGCTCCACGATGTCGAACGACGCCGAGTTCAACACGGTCATGGGCCAGCTCTTCGCGGGGCGCCTGCGGGCCATCGTGGACACGGTGATGCCGCTCAAGGACGGCGTCGAGGCGCAGCGGCGCCTCGCGGAGGGCCGGCAGTTCGGCAAGATCGTCCTCACCCCCTGAGCTTCCGGCTGGTCGTCGTCGCGGACTGGTCGGGCGCCTCGACGCGGGGCCCGGTGAAGCCCACGCGGGACCGTTGCTGGGTCGCGTGGGGCCGCGCTGCTGAACCGCGTCACGCGCCACGCTACTTCCGCACCCGGCTCGAGGCGGAAGGGTTCATCGTCGGCCTGCTCGTCGGCAAGCCCGGCGCCGCGCTCGTGGGCTTCGACTTCGCCTTCGGCTATCCCGCCGACGCGGGACTCCCCGCGGGGCGCGCGCTCTGCGCCAAGCTGGACGGCCTGATCCGCGACGAGCCCGACGGCGCGAACAACCGGTTCGAGGTCGCCGGGACCCTGAACCGCGAGATCCAGGCCGCGTTCGGCGGCGGCTTCGAGGGTCCGTTCTGGGGCCACCCGGCGGGCCACGCGTATCCGCATCTCTCCCCGACGCGGCCGCGCCCGTTTCCGCCGCGCATCAGCGACGGGCGGATCGTCGAGCGACGGCTCGCGTCACGGCGCATCCAGAGCCCGTGGAAGCTCTTCACGCGGGCGTCCGTCGGCTCGCAGACCCTGGTCGGCCTGCCCGCGGTGCACCGCCTGCTCACGGAGCCGGCGCTGGGAACGCGCGGGCGGCTCTGGCCGTTCGAGACAGCGTGGGACGCGGCGGTGGACGGCGACAGCATCGTGATCGCCGAGCTCTGGCCAAGCCTGGTAGATTGCCGGAACCAGCCCTACCCGATCAAG
>CAMLFJ010000084.1 GCA_946479205.1 uncultured bacterium
TCAAGCGCGTGCTCGCGTACTCCACCATCAGCCAGCTCGGCTACATGTTCGTGGGGGTGGGGGTGGGCGCGTACGCGGCGGGCATCTTCCACCTGGTGACGCACGCCTTCTTCAAGGCGCTCCTCTTCCTGGGCGCGGGCAGCGTGATCCACGGCCTCGGCGGCGAGCAGGACCTGCGCAAGATGGGCGGGCTCGCCCCGCGCATGATGACCACGACGGTCACGTTCCTGATCGGGGCCTTCGGCCTGGCCGGGGTGCCCCCGCTGGCCGGCTTCTTCTCCAAGGACGAGATCCTCGCCTCCGTGTTCCACGAGCACCACTACGTGCTGTGGGTGCTCCTGCTGGTGGGCGCGTTCATGACCGCGTTCTACACGTTCCGCCTCGTGTTCCTCGCGTTCTTCGGGGCGCCGCGCATGTCCAAGGAGGTGGCGCACCACATCCACGAGTCGCCCGCCAGCATGACGATCCCGCTGATCATCCTGGCCGTCGCCACCGTGGTGGCGGGCCTCGCCTTCGGCATCCCGTCCTCCACCGGGACCCCGTTCGCGCGCTTCCTCGCCCCGGTGCTGCCGATCGAGGAGGGCGAGCACGGCGCGGGCATCGCGTTCACGCTCCTGCTGCTCTCCGCGGTGATCGCGATCGCGGGGGTGGCCCTGGCCTGGTACGTCTACGGGCGCTCGCCGGTGCGGGCCGCCTCGATCGGGGTTTCGCGCAACCCGTTGCACAAGCTGCTGCTCCAGAAGTACTACGTGGACGAGATCTACGACTTCCTGTTCGTGCGCCCGATCTACCACCTCTCGCTCTGGCTGGCCCGGGTGTTCGATCCCCGCGTCATCGACGGGCTCGTGAACGGAACCGCGACCGCGACGCTCGCCTGGGCGCGCGGCCTGCGCCTGGTGCAGACCGGCTACGTGATGAACTACGCGCTCGGCATCCTGCTGGGCGCGGTGGCCGTGGTCGCCTACCTCCTGGCCCGCCGGTAGCCGGCATGGCCCACCTGCTCTCGTTCGTCACCTTCCTGCCGGTGGTGGGCGCGGTACTGGTCCTGCTCCTGCCCCGCCGCCAGGAGCACGTGACCAAGCTGGCCACGCTGGGCGCCACCCTCGTCACCTTCGTGATCTCGCTGCCCCTCTACTTCCGGTTCGACGCGACCTCCGCGGACTACCAGTTCGTGGAGCAGGCGGTATGGATCCCCTCGCTGGGGGTGAGCTACCACCTGGGGGTGGACGGCATCAGCGTGCTGCTGGTGCTGCTGACCACGTTCCTGATGCCGCTCGTGATCCTGTCGTCGTGGACGTCGGTCGAGTCGCGCTGGAAGGAGTTCGCGGTCACCATGCTGCTGCTGGAGGCGGGGATGATCGGGGTCTTCGTCTCCCTCGATCTCTTCCTCTTCTACGTCTTCTGGGAGGCGATGCTGATCCCGATGTACCTCATCATCGGGGTCTGGGGTGGCCAGAACCGGATCTACGCGGCGGTCAAGTTCATCCTCTATACGCTCGCCGGCTCGCTCCTGATGCTGGTGGCCATCCTGGCCCTCTACTTCCAGCACGGCGCCGCCACCAACGTCTACACCTTCGACCTGCCGGTGCTCGCGCGCTATGTGCTGCCGAGCGGGCGCGCGCAGGACCTGATGTTCTTCGCGTTCGCGCTCGCCTTCGCGATCAAGGTGCCGATGTTCCCGTTCCACACGTGGCTGCCGGACGCCCACGTGGAGGCGCCCACCGCGGGCAGCGTGATCCTGGCCGGGGTGCTCCTGAAGATGGGCACCTACGGCTTCCTGCGCTTCTGCCTGCCCCTCTTCCCGGACGCGAGCCTGCACTACGCCCCGTGGATGTTCACGCTCTCGGTGATCGGCATCATCTACGGGGCGTGGGTCTCCACCGTGCAGCCCGACATCAAGAAGCTGGTGGCCTACTCCAGCGTGAGCCACCTGGGCTTCGTGGTGCTCGGGCTCTTCACCCTCACCGCGCAGGGGATGGTGGGCGGTCTCATCCAGATGGTGAGCCACGGCCTCAGCACCGGCGCGCTCTTCCTCATGGTCGGCATGATCTACGAGCGCCGCCACACCCGGCTCATCGCCGACTTCGGCGGGCTGTGGAAGGTGATCCCCGCCTTCAGCGTGGTCTTCCTGGTGATCTGTCTGTCCTCGGTGGGACTGCCCGGGCTCAACGGCTTCGTGGGCGAGTTCCTCATCCTGGTGGGCGCCTTCCAGGTGGACCGGCTCGCCGCGGTCCTCGCCACTTCCGGCATCATCTTCGCCGCGGTCTACCTCCTGTGGATGTACCAGCGCGTGTGCTTCGGGGAGGTCACCCACGAGGCGAACCGGCGGCTGACCGATCTGAATCCCCGGGAGTGGGCGGTGCTGCTGCCGGTGCTCCTCTTCATCTTCTGGATCGGGATCTACCCGACCACCTTCACCGCGATGACCGAGCCGAGCGTGCAGGCCCTGATCGCCCAGGTGCAGAGCAAGGCGCAGGCGACCGCGGCCGCGATGGTGACGCGGTGAACCCGGCGCTCGTGCTGCCCGCGGTGGACCTGCGGCCGCTCCTGCCGATGCTGGTGCTCGCCGCGACCGCGGTGGTGGTGATCCTGCTCGACCTGCTCCCTCCGCGGGACCGCAAGGACCACCTGGGCTTCGTGAGCGCGCTCGGGGTGGTGCTCGCCCTGATCATGACGTACTGGATGACGTTCTCGATCGGGGGCGGCGAGCTGCGCGGGTTCCGGGGCATGGTGGTGCTCGATCCCTTCGCGCTCTTCTTCAACGTGGTGATCGGCTACGCCACCGGGCTCGTCATCCTGCTCTCGATGGACTACATCCGCCGCGAGGGCCAGGAGGCGGGCGAGTTCTACATCCTGATCCTGCTCTCCTCGCTCGGCATGATGCTGATGGCCTCCGCGGGCGACCTGATCATCGTCTTCCTCGGGCTCGAGACGATGTCCATCGCGCTCTACGTGCTCACCGGCTTCTTCCGCCATCGCCTCGAGGCGGGCGAGGCCTCGCTGAAGTACTTCCTGATGGGCGCCTTCGCCTCCGGCTTCTTCCTCTACGGCATCGCGCTCATCTTCGGGGCCACCGGGACCACCAACCTCGACCGCATCGCCAACGCGGTGGCCGGGGGGGCGGGGCGCGACCCGATGCTCGCGATCGGCTTCGGCCTCCTGCTGGTCGGCTTCGGCTTCAAGATCTCCTCGGTGCCGTTCCACATGTGGGCGCCCGACGCCTACGAGGGCGCGCCCACCTCGATCACCGCGCTGATCGCCACCGGCTCCAAGGCGGCCGCCTTCGCCTCGCTGCTGCGCGTGCTGTTGACCTCCCTGCGCGGGGCGCCGCTCGACTGGCCGATGCTGATGTGGGGCATGGCCGCGATCACCATGACGGTGGGCAACGTGGTGGCGCTGGCTCAGCAGAACATCAAGCGCATGCTCGCCTACTCCTCGATCGCCCACGTGGGCTACATGCTGGTGGGAGTGGTGGCGGGGGGCTCGCTGGGCAACGGCAGCGTGCTCTTCTACCTGCTCGTGTACACGTTCACCACCGCGGGGGCCTTCGGGGCGGTGCTGCTGCTCGAGCGCAACGGCCGGGAGGCGGTGCAGATCGCGGACTACGGCGGGCTCGCCACGCGGCATCCGATGCTGGCGGTGGCCCTGTCGGTGTTCCTG
Source organism: uncultured bacterium (assembly GCA_946479205.1). The sequence goes on from CAMLFJ010000084.1 coordinate 3,661, forward strand.
CTCTCCCTGATCGGGATCCCGCCCACCGCCGGCTTCGTGGGCAAGTTCTACCTCTTCGGGGCCGCCGTGAAGTCGGGCTACGTGTGGCTGGCCGTGATCGGCGTGCTGAACTCCGCGGTCGCCGCCTACTACTACCTGCGCCTGATCGTGTTCATGTACATGCGGGAGCCCGAGGGCGCGCCCACCGTGATGGCCCCGTCGCTCTCCGGCGCGCTCGCCCTGGTGGTGGCCCTCTGGGGCGTGGTGCAGCTCGGTGTCGCCCCCGGCCCCCTCTTCGACCTGGCCCAGGCCGCCGTCATCCCGCTCCTGCGTTGATCGCCCTCTCCCCCCTGGGGAGAGGGCAGGGTGAGGGGTCCTAGTGCGGCCCCGCTTCCCTTATCGCGGCTGGCTGTTCGACCTCGACGGCACCGTCTATCTCGGCGACCACCTGATCCCCGGCGCGGCGGAGTGCCTCGCGGCCCTGCGCGCGGCGGACCGGCGCATCGCGTTCCTCACCAACAAGCCGCTGCAGACCCGCACCGAGTACGCGGCCAAGCTCACGCGGCTGGGGGTGCCCGCCGCGCCCGACGACGTCATCAACTCCTCGCTGGTGCTCGCGCGCCACCTGCGCGACCGCGACCCGGGGGCGCCGGTCTTCGTGATCGGCGAGCCGCCGATGCGGGAGGAGATGCGCGCCCACGGCTTCGAGGTGCGGGACGACGAGCGGGTGCGCTGGGTGGTGATCGCCTTCGACCGCACCTTCGACTACGCCAAGCTCAACACCGCGCTGCAGGCGGTGAAGCAGGGCGCGCGGCTCATCGCCACCAATCCCGATCGCACGTGCCCGGTGGAGGGTGGAGAGATCCCGGACTGCGCGGGCATGATCGCGGCGGTGGAGGCGGTGACCGATCGGAACGTGGAGACGATCGTGGGAAAGCCATCTCCGATCATTCTGGAAGTTGCGCTCGCCGCCCTCGGCGTCCCCGCGGGCGAGGCGGTGATGGTGGGCGACCGCATCGACACCGACATCGTGATGGGCCGGCGGCTCGGGCTCGGCACCGTGCTCGTGCTGAGCGGCGTCACGCGCGCGGACGATCCCCGAATCGCCGCGGTCGCTCCCGACCACGTGGTACGATCGGTCCGGGACCTGGTGGAGTGATCGAGTGAGCGTGCCCGCGAACCGACTGGCTGGGCTCGACGGCGCCGCGCTGGACGCCGTGGTGATCGGCGGCGGCATGGCGGGGGCGGGGGTGGCGCGCGACCTGGCCCTGCGCTGCGCGTCGGTCGCGCTCTTCGAGAAGGGCGACTTCGCCTCCGGCACCTCGTCGAAGTCCTCCAAGCTCATCCACGGCGGCCTCCGCTACCTCGAGCTGGGCGACTTCAAGCTGGTGCGCGAGTCGCTGCGCGAGAAGAAGACGCTCGAGCGCCTCGCTCCGCACCTGGTGCGGCCGCTGCCGTTCCTGGTGCCGGTGTACCGCGGCGCCTCGCGCGGCCTCATCAAGGTGCGTCTGGGCATGTGGCTTTACGATCTGCTCACCCCCGGCAAGAACAGCGAGCGTTATCGCGTGCTGCGGCCCGAGGCCGCGCTCGCGATGGAGCCGAACGTGCGGGCCGAGGACCTGCGGGGCGCCGGCTACTACTTCGACGACCTCCTGCTCTTCCCGGAGCGGCTCTGCCTCGAGAACGTCCTCTCGGCCGCGCGCCACGGGGCCCGCGTCCTCAACTACTGCCAGGTCGAGGCCTTCATTCCGGGAGCCCGCGGGCTCGACGGAGTGCAGGTGCGCGATCTTCTCTCGGGCCAGGTGCAGGCGGTCAAGGCGCGCACCATCGTGAACTGCGCGGGGCCGTGGGTGGATCGGCTGCGCGCCCTCGCGGGGATGGCCGACCGGAGCCCGCGGCTGCTGCGCACCACCAAGGGCATCCACTGCCTCCTGCCGCGCATGACCGACCGCGCGGTCTACCTCTCCACCCACGACGAGCGGATGATCTTCGTCATCCCGTGGCACGGCTTCTCGCTGGTCGGGACCACCGACACCGACTTCGACGGCGATCCCGACCGCCTCTGGGCCACCCGCGAGGAGGTGACCTACCTGCTCGACGAGGTCGCCAAGGTGCTTCCGGACAAGCGCGTCACCTTCGAGAACGTGGCCTACACCTACGCGGGGGTCCGGCCGCTGTCCTTCGAGCCGGGCCGCTCCGCCTCCGCGGTCTCGCGCGAGCACCGGGTGATCCCGGAGGGGCCGGACGGGCGCTTCCTCTCGGTCACCGGCACCAAGCTGACCTGCTTCCGCAGCCTGGCCGAGGACGTGGGGGACCGGGTGATGCGCGCGCTGGGCCGCCGGGAAGCCTCGCGGACCGCGCGTGCCGCCCTCGACGGCACCGACGAGGAGGCCGGCCGGATCGAGGTGCGCGCCTGGATGGACGTCTCCGAAGAAATGGCGTCCACCGGGCTCTCCCGTGCGACGCTCAAGACCTTGGTGGAGACCTACGGCCGGGCGTTTCCGCGCGTGCTCGAGCTGGGGCGCAAGCTGCCCGACGGCTTCGAGCGCCTCTGCCCGAGCAATCCCGAGATCGTGGCCCAGCTCCACCACGCGGTGGGCGAGGAGCTGGCGGTGTCGCTGCAGGACGTGCTGCTGCGCCGCACCGGGATCGGCCAGAGCCGCTGCCAGGGCCTCGACTGCGCGGAACCCATCGCCGCGCGCATGGCCGAGCTGGCGGGCTGGACGCCGCGCCGGCTCGACGCCGAGCTCGAGGCCTACTCCCAGCACGTGGAGCAGAGCCGGCGGTTCCGGCACCGGTGATGGCCCGCCTCGCCCGCGGTGTCGCGCTGCTCCTCGCCCTCGCGCTGGGTCTCTCGCCCGTCGCGCCGGCGCGCGCGGCCGACGACGCATGGCTGCTCGGCCGCTGGGAGCTGATGCGCTCGCCGGACGGGGACCGGAAGGACTGGCTCGAGTTCGCCCCGGACGGGCGCATGACCACGATCACGTCGGACGGCCGGCGCCTGGGCGGCCAGTACTCGGTCGCCGGGCAAGAGGTCCAGCTCAACTACAAGGTCGGCAACCAGTCCATCCTGATCACGCTCACCTACGGGCCCGACAAGGAGCAGCTCTACGCCCGCTCCGCCCGGACCGGGTACACCGCGGTCTACGAGAAGCGGCCGTAGCCGGCCCAACAGTGCTATATTCCGGGCGCTCGCGGGCCGTCGCGTCGCGGGGCGATACGGAAACGTGATTCGGCCGCAACCCGGCCGAGATGCCTGATCGATAGCCTCAGATCCTACGGCTCACAACAACACTGGAGGTCGTCCATGCCACTGACAAGGAAGTCCTGGTGGTGGATCGCGCTGGCGCTCGTGCTGGGCGGGTCGGCTACCCTCGGAGAGTACGTTCAGCCCGCGCGGGCCCAGTCTCCACGCGTGACGGTGGAGTTCTGGCACGGGCTGCCCGCGCCCCTCGGGGGCATCCTCGAGAAGATCGTCACCGACTTCAACGAGTCGCAGACGCAGTACCAGGTCAACGCCACCTACAAGGGCTCGTACCCGGAGACCATGGTCGCGGCGATCGCCGCGTTCCGGGCGGGCAACGCGCCGCACGTGGTCCAGATGTTCGAGGTGGGCACCGCGACCATGATGTCGGCGCGCGGGGCGATCAAGCCGGTGCACGAGCTGATGAAGGAGACCGGGGTCGCGTTCGATCCCGCCGCGTACCTCCCGTCGGTGGCGGGCTACTACAGCCTGCCCGACGGGCGGATGATGGCGATGCCGTTCAACAGCTCGACCACGATCATGTTCTACAACAAGGACGCCTTCAAGAAGGCGGGGCTCGATCCGAGCAAGCCGCCCCAGACCTGGGCCGATCTCCGGGCCGCGGCGCAGAAGATCCGCGCGGCCAACGCGAGCCCCTGCGGCTTCACCACCGCGTGGCCGACCTGGGCACAGTTCGAGCAGTTCAGCGCGATTCACAACGTGCCGCTGGCCACCAAGGCCAACGGGCTCGCCGGGCTCGACGCGGAGCTCAAGATCAATAGCCCATTGCACGTGCGCCACGTGCAGACCCTGATCGACATGCAGAAGGAAGGCAGCTTCAAGTACGGCGGTCGCGACGCGGCGGGCGATGCGCTCTTTCCCTCCGGGGAGTGCGCGATCATCCACGCCTCGTCCGGGCTGCGCGCGCGCATCGCGCGGGAGGCCAAGTTCGAGTGGGGCGCCGCGATGCTGCCCTACTACCAGGGCACGCCCGACGCGCCCAAGAACTCCATCATCGGGGGCGCCGCCTTCTGGGTGATGACCTCGCCGAGCCGCAAGCCCGAGGAGTACAAGGCGGTGGCCGAGTTCTTCCGCTTCATCAGCCGCCCGGAAGTGGTGGCCAAGTGGCATACCGACACCGGCTTCCTGCCCGTCACGTTCGCGGGGTACGAGCGGGTGAAGGCCTCCGGGTTCTATCAGCAGAATCCCGGCACCGACATCCCGTTCCTCCAGATGACCCGGACTCCGACCACCGAGAACTCGAAGGGCCTGCGGCTCGGCAACATGCCCGAGATCCGGAACATCATCCAGGAAGAGCTGGAGAAGGCGTTCCAGGGGCAGCAGACCGCCCAGCAGGCGCTCGACAACGCGGTGCAGCGGGGGAACGTGGTCCTGCGCAACTTCGAGCGGGCGAACCGCTCCTAGCCGGAGCGGAGCCGCGGCCGCGGACCGGCCATGCAGCGCCGCGTCGTCTTCGACGGCAAGGTCCTGCCGTACCTGCTCGTGGCCCCGCAGCTCCTGGTCACGCTGATCTTCTTCTTCTGGCCGGCCGGGCAGGCGGTCTACCAGTCGTTCCTGCTGCAGGACGCGTTCGGCCTGCGGCAGAACTTCGTCTGGTTCGACAACTACCGCGTGATCCTCGCCGATCCGCTGTACCGCGGCGCGGCGGGGCGCACGCTCGTCTTCACGATCGCGGTCACCGTGCTCTCGATGGCGCCCGCCCTGCTGCTCGCGGTGATGGCCGACAAGCGAATCCGCGGGGCCACCGCCTACAAGACCCTGCTGATCTGGCCCTACGCGGTGGCCCCCGCGGTGGCCGCGGTGCTCTGGCTCTTCATCTTCCACCCGTCGATCGGGGTGCTGGGCCAGGCGGTGCGCCGGTGGGGCGTGGTCTGGGACTACAAGCTCAACGGCGTCCAGGCGATGTTCCTGGTGGTCCTCGCCGCGAGCTGGAAGCAGGTGAGCTACAACTTCATCTTCTTCCTGGCCGGGCTGCAGGCCATCCAGAAGCCGGTGATCGAGGCCGCGGCCATCGATGGGGCGGGCCCGACCCGCCGTTTCTGGAGCATCATCTTCCCGCTGCTCTCTCCGACGACCTTCTTTCTCCTGGTGGTCAACATCGTGTACGTGTTCTTCGACACGTTCGGGGTCATCCACGCGCTGACCGGCGGGGGGCCCGGCAAGTCCACCGAGACCCTCATCTACAAGGTCTACGTGGACGGGGTGGTCAACCTGGATCTGGGCGGCTCCTCGGCCCAGTCGGTCATCCTGATGGTCTTCGTCATCGCGGTCACCGCGGTGCAGTTCCGCTTCGTGGAGCGGCGGGTCCACTACTGATGGTCGAGCGCAAGTCGCGCGCCTCGTGGCTTCCCCACGCGACCCTCCTGCTCGGCGTGCTCGTCTTCGTTTTTCCCATCTATACCGCGCTGATCGGCTCCACCCACGACGCGGCCACCATCGGGCGCGGGGATCTGCCGCTCTACCCGGGCGCCCACGCCGGGGAGAACTACTCGCAGGCGTGGTCGCAGGGGACCGGGCAGCGGGTCAAGGCGTCCCCGGTGGCGAAGATGATGGCCAACAGCTTCGTGATGGCGATCGTGATCGCGGTGGGCAAGATCGCGGTCTCGCTGATCTCGGCCTACGCGGTGGTGTTCTTCCGGTTTCCCCTGCGCATGGTCTTCTTCTGGATGATCTTCATCACCCTGATGCTGCCGGTGGAGGTGCGGATCATCCCGACCTTCAAGGTGGTGTC
>CAMLFJ010000085.1 GCA_946479205.1 uncultured bacterium
GCGGGGCCCCTCACCCTGCCCTCTCCCCTGCGGGGAGAGGGTTCCCCGGCCAACTCCCTCTCCCCTCTGGGGAGAGGGCAGGGTGAGGGGTTCTCCGCGCGACGGGGACTACGCGAAGGCGGGCATCACTTCCTTGGCGAACAGCTCCATCGAGCGCAGCACGCGCGCTTGCTCGAGGTCGCCGAACCAGAAGCTGCAGTTGAAGTGGGTGATGCCGACGTCCCGGCGCAGCCGCTCGATCTGGCGGATGCACGTGTCGGGCGTGCCGATGACCAGGTAGCGGTCAAGGAGATCGTCGACGTCCGGCTCCTTCGGCGCGGGCACCGGGATCGCGCGGCCGTTCTCCACGCGCTCGTAGTGATTGCGCAGGCTGAGGGTCACCCGCATGTTCCAGCGCGCTTCCTCGGCGGCGGCGCGCGCGTCCGCGGTGTCCGTGGTCACGTAGACCGCGCGCTGCACCCCGACGTGGAGGGGCTGCGGCGGCTTCACCTCGGACACCACCCGGTCGAAGAGCTTGCGGAACTCGGCCATGCGCTCGACCGGGACCCCGAAGCCGCCGGTGAGCACGTTGAAGCCGCGGCGCACCGCGCCCTCGACCGAGTCGGGGCTCTGCGCGGTGATCCAGATGGGCGGCCGCGGCCCGTGCATCTGCGGGAAGATCGTGGTCTCGGGGATCCGGTAGAGCTTGCCCTCGTAGCTGAACGGCCCGCCCGCGAGCGCCTTCAGGATCACGTCCACCGACTCCTCCCACCGGGCGCGCCCGCTCTCGAGCTCGAGCCCGAAGCGCTCGAACTCGTAGTGCTGGTAGCCGCGGCCGAGCCCGATGTCGAGCCGGCCCGGGGCGAGGAGCGAGAGGGTGGCAATCTCCTCGGCGACCACCAGCGGGTGGTGGAGCGGCACCACGATGACCGCGGTGCCCACCCGGATGCGGGTGGTCCGGCCCGCCAGGTAGGTGGCGAGCTGCAGCGGACGTGAGAGGTAGCCATACGTCGAGAAGTGGTGCTCGGCCAGCCAGATGTTGTTGAAGTTCAGGCCCTCCGCGGCCAGGGCCATCTCGACCGCGCGGGCGTAGATCTCCTGGGAGGATCGCGCGGAGGGCGACTGCATCAGCAGGAAGGTCCCGAAGTTCATGGTGTCCTCATGGTAGGGCGAGAAACTGCCGGGCATTGTCCACGGTGAGCCGCCGGCGGGTGGCCGCGTCCAGCGCGAGCGCGTCCAGCGCGCTCACCGGATCGTCCACGCCCATCTTGAACGGGTAGTCGCTCCCGAGCACGATGCGCTCGGGCCCGAAGGTGTCGAGCGCGAACGCGAGCACCTTCGGGGAGAGTGTGAGCGAGTCCACCCAGAGGCGCCGCGCGTAGGCGCTCGGCGGCTGGGCGATCGCCTGCCTGGCGTCCGGGATCGCGGTCCAGCCCTGGTCGAGCCGCGGCAGGATGTACGCGAACGCGCCGCCGCCGTGGGCGAAGCACCAGCGCACCGTGGGCCAGCGGTCCAGCACGCCCCCGAAGATCACCCGCGTCATCGCGAGCGCGGTCTCGAGCGGAAAGCCGGCGACCTGCGTCAGGTTGTTCTTGCGGAAGCGCGGATCGCCGAGGATCGGCGCCTGCGGGTGGACGAAGATCGCGACACCGAGCGCGGCCGCCGCGTCCCAGACCGGGGCCAGGCCCGGATCGTCGAGATCGTTGCCGCCGACATTGGCGCCGATCTCCACCGCGGGGAAGCGCAGCACGGTCGCCACGCGCTCCAGCTCCTTCACGGCCAGGTCGGGCGCCTGCAGGGGCAGGCCGCCCGCCCCGAGGAAGCGCGCGGGGCTCCGGTCGACCAGCTCCGCGATCGCGTCGTTCTGCATCCGGCACCACTCGGCCGCGGCGGGGCCGGGCGCCCAGTAGCAGAAGGTCGGTGGGGCCGGGGAGAGGAGCTGACGATCCACCCCGGACCGGTCCATCTGCTCGAGGCGGCGCGCCGGATCGAAGGCGTGCGGCGTCAGGTTGCGGTTGAACGTGGTGCCCAGGTAGAGCTTGCACCCGGTGGCCGGGTCGCCCTCGAGGCGCGGCCAGCGGTCGCCGCCGTAGCGCGCCGCGAAGTCCGGCCAGCCGCTCGCGAAGATGTGGGTGTGGACGTCGATCGGTCCCGTCATGCTCCCTCCGCCAGGCCGCGCAGCCGCTCCAGCAGCCTGACCAACCCCCACGTGTCCTGATGGCAGTACGCGAGCAGATCCGCGCGCAGCCGTGCCCGCTCCTCCGCATCCATCTCGTCGCCGTGGAAGAGGAGCCGCCCCAGCTCGAGGCTCGCGGTCTCGCCCTCGGCGATCGCGAGCCCGCGATAGTCGAGCTCACGCACCAGCGCGGGCAGCACGCGCTTGAGCGAGAAGCGGCCGCCGAAGTCCGGATGATAAACGTGATTGCGCACCACCGGCAACAGGTCCACCACGCGCGCGGCGAGGGCCTCGAGTGGGGCGGCCAGGTGCGGCAGCGCCGCGGCCAGATCCCGGATGCGGTCGCGGTCGAAGCTTCCGTAGGTCACGACGGCGCGGGCGCCCGCGCACACGGCGAGCAGCCGCTCGGCCAGCGCCGGGCGCGGGTCGCCGGGTCCCTCCGCGAGCCAGTCGTGGGCCTGGAGGGCGCCGCGTGAGTCCGGCACGTAGGCGCAGAACTGCACGGGGACCTGGTCGTAGGGATGGCAGCCGTCCCACACCGGAATGGCCAGGCCGACCGTCTCGAAGTCGAGGAAGGCCACCGGGGGCGCGAAGGGAGCGAGCGCGACGGCCAGGGTCGGCTCGACGATCATCCGCCCGGCCTGCACCGCCCGGCGCTGCCGATCGGCGGCGGCCCCGAGGGCGAAATCCTCGGGCAGATCGAAGATCGTGCGATAGCCCAGCTCGTCCAGCTCGAAGGCGCGCCGTCGCATCGCGTAGAGCGTGCTGACGTGGTGGGGCGGCAGCACCGGCCAGCACCGCTCGGTGAACGGGCACTCGTAGGGCGTCGAGCAATGCGGGCCGGTGGCCACGCGCGGGAGCGGGCCGGCGAGCATGGCGGTCATGGCCGCGATCTCACCCGGCACCGCGGCCAGCTGCGCCTCGACGAGCTCGGTGACGTCGGCCCGGGTGAAGAGGTTGCTCAGGTCTGGATACGCGCAGGCACGATTCAGGTGCATGACCTCCATGCGGCGCACGTCGAGCCCGCTCCGGCGCAGCACGTGGGTCTGGACCGCGACGTCGGGCAGGTGCTGCTCCTTCACGCCGGCGGTGGACTTGACCTCGATCAGGCCGAAGCCGCGCTGCAGCCGCTCGAGGATGTCCACCGACACGAAGACGCCGTCGGCGCGGAAGGCGGCCTCGTAGACCGCGGGCGCGCCCCGGGCGAGGGCCTCCCGCGTCGCCTCGAGCCGCCGCTCGTAGGCGTCGTGGGGCAGGTCCACGAGCACGCCGCCCGGCACGTAGGTCCGGGCCAGCTCGCCCACCCGGTGGCCCTGGTCGTAGAGCGCCTGGCGCGCGTCGTCCACGTCGAGCTCGGCCGCGGCCGGCTCGTGCGCCATCCACCAGAGCAGTTTGTGGCATTGCAGTCCCGCCATGGCGCGGGACTTGGAGAGACCGTGCGGTCGAGCGGGTATGGCCTCGGGAGGCACCGGCTCCGACCGTAGCACGGGCTCCAAGAGCCGGGCCGGTCCAATGTATACTCCCGCCACGGAGCAGTCGCCCAAGGGAGGGCCCGACAATGAGCACTCAGATGACCGAGCCCCGGATGGACCTGGAGCAGCACCTCCACATGTATCGCCAGATGGCCAAGATCCGCGCCTTCGAGGAGCAGGTGAACGAGCTCTACAAGGGCGCCAAGATGCCCGGCCTGGCCCATCTCTACGTCGGCGAGGAGGCGGTCGCGGTCGGGGTCTGCGAGGCGCTCAAGCGCGACGATTTCATCACGAGCACGCACCGCGGCCACGGCCACTGCCTGGCCAAGGGCGCCTCGGTGAGCCGGATGTTCGCCGAGCTGCTCGGCAAGGAGGCGGGCTACTGCCGCGGCAAGGGCGGCTCCATGCACATCGCGGATCCCGAGACGGGCAACCTCGGCGCCAACGCCATCGTGGGCGGGTCCGCCGGCCTCGCCACCGGCGCCGCGCTCTCGGCCAAGATGCGCAAGAGCGGCCAGGTCGCGGTGTGCTTCTTCGGCGACGGCGCGCTCGGGCAGGGACTGCTCTACGAGGCGATGAACATGGCCTCGCTCTGGAAGCTGCCCGTCATCTACGTCTGCGAGAACAACCTCTACGGCGAGTACACCCCGGGCACCGAGACGATCGGGGGCGAGATCCTGTCCCGCCCGCGCGCGATGGGCGTGCACGCGGAGAGCGTGGACGGGCAGGACGTGCAGGCGGTCCACGCCACCATGAAGCGCCTGGTGGAGCGGGCGCGCCGCGGCGAGGGCCCCGCCTTCCTCGAGTGCAAGACCTACCGCTACTACGGCCACCACGTGGGTGACGTGAACCGGGAGTACCGGACGCGCGACGAGGAGCGGGACTGGATGACCAATCGCGATCCGCTCGAGACGCTGTCCTCGCGCCTCATGCAGCAGCGGCTCGCCGAGCAGTCCGTCTTCGACCGCATCCAGGCGGACGTGAAGACCGAGATCGAGAGCGGCGTGCAGTTCGCGCTGGCCGCTCCGTTCCCCGCCCCGGGCCAGGTGGACGAGGATGTCTACGCCTGACGGCGAGCTCCCCGCCCGCATCGACTACAAGGCGCTGGTCGAGGACGATCGCATCCATGCATCGCTCTATACGGATCCCCGCATCTTCGCCGACGAGATGGAGCGGATCTTCCACCGCGGCTGGGTCTTCGTCGGCCACGCCAGCGAGATCCCGCGCCCGGGCGACTACGTCACCCGGCGGATCGGCGTCCAGCCGGTCATCATGGTCCGCGGGCGCGAGGGAGACGTCTCGGTCTTCGTCAACCGCTGCCGGCACCGGGGCACCATGCTGTGCCCGGCCGAGCGCGGCCACGCCCGCACCTTCGCGTGCCCGTACCACGGCTGGACCTACGACATCGACGGCGCCCTGATCGGGGTGCCCTACCCGGGCGGCTACTCCGCGCTCGACCGGAGTGAGTACGGGCTCGAGGCGGCCGCGCGCGTGTCGAGCTACCGGGGATTCGTCTTCGCCTCCTTCGCGGCGTCCGGCATCACGCTCCTCGAGCACCTCGGCGCCGCGACGCGGCTGATCGACCGCTCGTGCGACCTCTCGCCCACCGGGGAGATCGAGCTCACCGCGGGCTGGGTGAAGCATCGCTGCGCGGCCAACTGGAAGGCGCTGCCCGAGAACGACAGCGACGGCTACCACCTGGGCTTCGTGCACCTCGCGCTGTTCAAGACCGTGCGCATGCAGTACCAGCGCGTGGTCGGCGACGAGAAGGCGATCAAGGCGGTGGTGCGCGATTGGGGGCACGGGCACATCGAGATCGATTGGTCGCCCGGCTACCAGGGGCCGTTCGAGTGGTTCGGCGGCGCCTCGGGACCGGTCGTCGCCGACTTCGTGGCCGCGCTCGAGCGCCGGGACGGGCCGGAGGTGGCGCGGCAGCGCATCATGCAGGGGCCCGCCCACGCCCTCATCTTCCCCAACCTCTTCCTCGGGGAGACCAACATCGCGATCGTCGAGCCGGTGGACGTCGAGGACTGCGTGCACTGGCACACCCCGATGTTCTGGGCGGGCGTGCCCCAGTTCAACGGGCGTCTGCTGCGCATGGCCGAGGCGGGCATGGGCCCCGCGTCCTTCCTGATGCCGGAGGATCTGATCGTCGCGGCCCGCAACCAGCAGGGGCTGCGCGCGCGCACCCCGGAGTGGCTCCTGCTCAGCCGGGGCCTCGACCGCGAGTACGTGGACGACCAGGGCCGCGCGGTCTCCCACGTCACCGACGAGACCACGAACCGCGCCCTCTGGCGGCACTACCGCGCGGTCATGACGGAGGCCTAGCCGCTCCGCCTCCGATGGTCAGCGCCCAGGACCGTCAGGCCGTCGTCGAGTTCCTCTACCGGGAAGCGCGGCTGGCCGACGAGGCCCGCTACGCCGAGTGGCTCGCGCTGTGGACCGACGACGCGGTCTACTGGGTGCCCGCCTCCACCGACCCCGCCGCCGACCCGGAGACCCGCATCTCCCACATCTACGACAACCGGAACCGCCTCGAGACCCGCGTCAAGCTGCTGCAGACCGGCCACCGCTACAGCCAGGAGCCCGCCTCCCTGATGCGGCGGCTCATCTCGAATATCGAGGTGGAGGAGGGGCCGGACGGCCAGCTCGTGGCGGGCTCGAACTTCATCCTGGGGGAGCTGTCGGTCCAGGCCAAGTCGGAGATGCACTGGTGGGTGGGCCGCGTCACGCATCACCTGCGGCGCGGGGACGGCGGGCTGCGGATGAGCTTGAAGAAGGTCGTGCTGATCAATGCGGCCGAGCCCCTGCCGAACCTCTCGTTCCTGATCTGAGGCCGCCCCCTCACCCTGCCCTCTCCCCCTCGCGGGGGAGAGGGAGCTCAGGGCGCTAGATGGCGCCGTCGGCGGCGAGCGCGCGGATGTCGGCCTCGGTGTAGCCCAGCTCGGCGAGGATCTCCTCGCGGTGCTGGCCGAGCAGCGGCGACGGCCCGATCGTGGTCGGCGAGGCGGACAGCTTGATCGGGTTGCCGACGGTCACGTACCGCCCGCGCACCGGGTGCTCGACCTCCACGATCATCTCGCGCGCGAGCAGGTGGGGATCGGTCAGCACCTCGCCGGTGTCGAGACAGGCCCCGCAGGGCACGCCGGCCTCGCCCAGGATCTTCATCACGTCGTGCTTCGGCCGCTCCGACGTCCAGCCCTCGACAAGCTTGTCTACCTCGGCGCGGTTCCGCCAGCGGGCGTCCGGCGTCTCGTAGCGGGCGTCGCCGATCAGGTCTGGGTGCCCGATCGCGCGCAGCAGCGGGTGCCACATCTGCTGCTGCACGAAGACGAACACGTAGTCGTTGGGGCCGCCCGGGTGGCAGCGGTACGTCGTGCCCGGCACGCCCGCCCCGAGCTGGTTGCCGGTGCGCCCCATCACCTTCCCGAAGCGCTGGTGGTCCCGCAGGCTCACCCGGATGAGGTTGACCACCGCGTCCTGCATGGACACCTCGACCTGCTGCCCCTGGCCGCTGGCGTGCCGCTGCATGAGCGCGGCGAGGATGCCGATCACGCAGTGCATGCCGGTGCCGGAGTCGCCGATGGAGGGCCACGTGAAGGTGGGGGGCCCGTCCGGGAATCCGGTGACGCTCATGGCCCCGCCCATCGCCTGCGCGATCGGCTCGTAGGCCTTGTAGTCGCGGTAGGGCCCGTAGGAGCCGAAGCCCTTGATGCTCGCGTAGACCAGGCGCGGATTGAGCGCGTGGACCGCGTCGTAGCCGAAGCCCAGGCGCTCGATCACCCCGGGGCCGAAGTTCTCCAGCAGCACGTCGGCCTTCCCGAGCAGCGCGCGGAAGACCTCCTGGCCGCGCGCGTGCTTCAGGTTCAGCGTGAGGCTCCGCTTGTTGGCGTTGAAGGACAGGAAGAACAGCGCGTCCTCGCCGGGCCGGTCACGCTGGGAGTACCGGGCCACGTCTCCCTTGCCCGGCTCCTCGACCTTGACCACGTCGGCGCCCAGCCAGGCCAGCATCTGGCCACACGACGGCCCTGCCTGGTTGTTGGTCAGGTCGACGACGCGGATGCCGGCGAGCGCCTTGTCCAACCGGGCGCTACTTGCCCTCCAGCGCGGCGAGCGGCGCGTAGTCCCCGGCGCCGCCGTGCCCGCCCGCGAACTTCGCCGGGGCGATGCCGGCCTTCTTCACGCCCGCGACCAGGGAGGCCAGGGCCGGGTTCAGCTTGTCCGGCAGCGGGGCGGCGCCCGGGCTCCAGATGTCGGTGACGAAGCCGAGCTTGGCGTCGGGCACGTAGCCGATCAGCAGCCCGTCCGCGTGCGGGTTGGGGTCGAGCACGTAGAGCTCCACCTGGCGCGTCCCGTCGCTCAGCACGTGCTTGCCCATGACCTCGACGATCGGAGTGCGGCTGAGGTCGCTCTGGCTGAGCACGGGGTTGCGCGTGAAGGGCGCGGCGAGCACCTGCCGGAAGTGCGCGGCGGTGCCCTGGCCGGTGACGATGGTGGCCCCCGCGTCGGCGTAGGCCCGGATGCCGCCCGCGTGGTCCATGTGGTGGTGGGTGAGCACGAGGTACTTCACCGGCTTGCGTACGTACTTGCCGCGCGCGGCGCTGATCGTCCAGGTGGACTGCCAGTCCGAGACCGGGGCGTCGAACACGATCAGGTGATCCTTCATCTCCACGATCAGGCTGTTGTGCGAGCCGCCCACCACGTGCTGGATGCCGGGGGCGAGCTCCTCGAGCTTCAGGCCGGGCGAGCCCTGCGTGTCGTAGCTCGGCTGGTCCGAGTCGAGGTACGCGCCGATGAACTGGCGCCGGATGACCCACTGGTACGGCACGCCCGCGGCCGCGGCCCGGCGCGCGGTGGCGAGGAAGGGCGCGGGGATCGCGAGCCGGTCCGCCGCGATGGGGGTGTTCACGGTGACGTCGCTGAGCTTCGTGTCCATCACGAGGCGGCCGTTCAGCTCGTACTTGCGGGAGGTGGCGATGCGGGCCGTCCCGACGGTCTGCCAGTCGGCCAGCACCACGTCCCAATTCACGTCGCCCCAGATATTGTCGTAGTCGAGCGCGCGGACGCGGGCGGGCAGCCCGGTGGCCGGGTCGAAGAGCACGGTGAGGGTGTGCCCACCCGCCCGGTAGTTCACCGCGGGATACGAGACGCCGCCTACCGTGACGCTCGGGGCGGACGTGACGCGTTCCGGGTTGTTCGCCATCTCGAGCGTGAGCAGGGGCGAGGCGGCGAGCAGCTCGCGCTGGACGGTCGCGAGCCGGACGCTCAACATCGAATGCGCGGGCGGGTTCGCCTCGCGGCTCTCCTTGGTGCGGCCGTTGCTGTCGATGCCGGCCACGTAGCCGGCCTCGGGGGCGACGATCTCGCTGAACGTGAACGTGCGCGGGGCCGGGTACTGGAAGTTGCGCACCCAGTCGCTCCGCGTGGTGCCCTTGGCCACGTCCACCACGGTGACCACCGTCGAGTCGCCGGCCAGCCGCATCTCGCCGCCCGCCTTGGCGGACTGCTCGGGCTCCCACTGCCGGACCGTCGCCTTGTAGGAGATGGTCTTCACTGCGGCGAGCGCGTCGGCGCCGCCCTGGGCGGAGACCGCCTTCGTCACGAGGTCGCGGGCTCCGGTCTGCATGGAGGCGCAGGCGGCCACCACCATCGCGACGGCCAGAGACACGGCGAGCATCATCGAGAATCGCTTCATGGGTTCTCCCTCCCGGGAAGTGTGGGTGGCGGCACAGTACCCGGGGGCGCGCGGGACTGTCAAGCCGGAGCCCACGCGGCGGCCGGCCGATCATCGCACTGGTGCCCACGGTGCCTGAACGGGATAGGATATGCGCCCGGAAGCGCAGCCGGGGAGCGTGGGGGACCAGCGTGTGAGAACCGGCAGTGAGTACCGTGAAGCCCTGCATGACGGCCGTCGCGTCTGGGCCATCGGCGAGGGGCTCATCGAGGACGTGACGCTCCATCCGGCCAC
>CAMLFJ010000086.1 GCA_946479205.1 uncultured bacterium
CCCTCGCTGATGTGGTCGACGGTGGCGACCTCCTCGGCGATGCGCAGCGGATGGTTCAGCGGCAGCACCTGCACCGCGGTGCCGATCCGGAGCCGGCGCGTGCGGGCCGCGATGGCGCTCGCGACCTGGAGCGAGGCGGAGATGATCGAGCGGGAGGGCGTGAAGTGGATCTCGCCGAGCCAGGCGCAGTCGATGCCCCACGCCTCCGCGTGGTCCGCCGTCTCGAAGATGTCCCGGAACGCCCCGGCCTGGGTGGCCCCGTGGCGCAGCTCCTCGATGAAGATCCCGACGTGCACGGCGTGATACTGGCCCGCCGGGGAAGCGTCGTCAAGCCGCCAGAACTACACGCCTGGGAGTTTCTGCACGGTAAGTCATTCCGCTCGAGCCTTGTCCCACCCGGGGGCCCGGCTTCGTATCGTCCCCGCATCCCCGGATGACGTCTGGCACATCCTCTGCACCCGCCCGCGACGAAAGGAGAATGCGCCCATGCTGACCGTGACCGAGCGCGCGAAGACGACCCTTGCCCGGCTGAGGAGGCAGTGTGACATCGAGGACGATGACGTGGCTCTTCGCCTCTCGCTGGCGGCAAGCCTCCAACCCGGCCAAGGCCAGTTCGGCCTGCGGGTGGACCGCGAAACCCTGGGCGATCAGGTCGTCCAAGACGGGGGAGCCAAAATTCTGCTCGTGGAGGAAGGGCTGGCCGACGCGCTGTCGGACGCCACGATCGACGCGGAGTCGGACGACGGTCTGATCATCAACCGGACCGGAAACGGCCACGAAGGAGAACCGCGATGATGACGGTGGTGACGCACGTTCCTCTGAAGGAGGGAACCGAGCCCGAGTGGGATAGCCTCATGCTCGAGCGCATGAACGCAGCCAGGAAGCGGCCCGGGTGGGTGGGCGGCCAGCTTCTGCGCTCCCCGAACGGCCGGGTGATCATCGGGACGTGGCGGAGCCGCGTCGACTGGGAGAAATGGCACCACGACCCCGAGTTCACGGAGACTCGCCGGCAGCTCGACGAGATGGCGGATGGACCGACGGACCCGGGCTGGCACGAGGTGGTGGCCGAGGTCCGGAAGGGCAGATCGGCACCGGAGCCGGAGGGCCGCTCGACCGTCAAGAGCTAGAGCTGAGCCGCCCCGGAACGGCCGCTCGAAGCTAGGGGAATCTACGTAGGCGCGGCCGGTTTACCCGGAGTCGAGCCGGAGCCGTCGTCGGCGCGCTGACCGACGGCCTCGTGTAGACCCGTCACGGGGGTGATAGCATACTCCCCGATGAGACACGGGCGTCTGATCGGTCTGGCCGTCGTGGTGGCCCTCGCCGCCCTCGGCTGGGGCGGCTACGCCTGGTGGCAGGGCACGAAGCGCGTCGCCACCGACGACGCGTACGTGGAAGGCAGCATCGTCATCATCAGCGCCAAGGTCGCGGGCCACGTCGCCGAGATCCACACGGACGACAACCGCGCGGTGAAGGCGGGCGAGCTCCTCCTCCGCATCGATCCGCGCGACTACCAGGCCCGGCGCGATCAGGCCAGGGCCGCGGTGGCCGTCGCGCAGGCGAGCCACCAGGCCACGACCTCCGAGACCCAGCTCACCCGCGAGACCACCGCCGCCCAGGCCGAGGAGGCGCGCGCCACGCTCGAGTCGGCCCGGGTCGCGGAGCAGGGCGCCCAGTCGGCGGTGGCGGAGGCGCGGGCCACCGTGGAGGCCAAGCGCGCCGCGGTGGCCGCGATGACCGCGGACGTGGTGGGCGCGCAGAGCACCCAGCGCCAGAACGCGCGCGAGATGGAGCGGATGCGGACCCTGCTGCAGGGCGGGTTCGTGGCCCAGCGCGACTTCGACCAGGCGGAGATGAGCTCGGGGACCGCGTCGGCGACCGTCGAGGCGACCCAGCGGCGCCTCAACCAGGCCGAGAAGGAAGTGCAGCAGGCGGAGGCCGCGCTGGCCAGCCGGGTCTTCGCGGTGAGCCAGGCCCGCCAGCGCATCAACGAGGCGCGCGCCGCGCTCGGGCGCGTGGAGAGCCAGCGGCGGCAGGTCACGGTCAAGGAGGCCGAGATCGAGCGCGCGGCGGCCACGCTGAACCAGACCCGGGCCGATCTCGCCTTCGCGGAGCTGCAGCTGCAGCACACCGAGGTGCGCGCGCCCGGCGACGGGGTCATCTCCAAGAAGAGCGTGGAGGTGGGGCAGGTGGTGCAGATGGGCCAGCCCCTGCTCGCGATCGTGCCGCTGCACGAGGTGTGGGTGCTCGCCAACTTCAAGGAGACCCAGCTCGCGCGGGTGAAGCCGGGCATGCCCGCCGAGGTCGAGATCGACACCTTCCCGGGGCAGGTCTTCCACGGCACCGTGGACTCGCTCGCGGCGGGCACCGGGGCGCGCTTCTCGCTCCTGCCGCCCGAGAACGCCACCGGCAACTGGGTCAAGGTCGTCCAGCGGATCCCGGTGAAGATCCGGCTGAACCCCAAGGAGTTCGGCAACCCGCACACGCTCCGGGCCGGCATGTCCGCGTACGTCGTCATCCGCGTGAAGTAGGCGGCACGAGGCCCGCGTGAGCGATTCCCCCGGAGAGGGCGGCCCGATCTCGCCGGCCCGCAAGTGGGCCATCACCCTGTCGGTGATGGTGGTGGCCTTCATGCAGGTGCTCGACACCAGCGTGACCAACGTGGTGCTGCCGCATCTGCAGGGCTCGCTCTCCGCGGGGCTCGAGGAGGTGTCGTGGGTCATCACCTCCTACCTCGCGGCCAACGCCATCATCATTCCCGCCACCGGCTGGCTCGCGGGGGTGCTGGGGCGCAAGCGGTTCTTCCTCATCTGCTGCGTGCTGTTCACGGTGAGCTCGGTGCTGTCCGGCATGGCCCCGAACCTCACCTTCCTGATCCTCGCCCGCATCGCGCAGGGGATCGGGGGCGGCCCGATCATCCCGCTCTCCCAGGCGATCCTGTGGGAGATCTTCCCGCTCGGCCAGCGCGGCCTCGCGATGGCGGTGTGGGGCGTCGGCTTCATGATGGGGCCGATCATCGGGCCCACGCTGGGGGGCTATATCGCGGACAACTGGTCGTGGCGCTGGATCTTCTACATCAACCTGCCGGTCGGGCTCCTCGGCTTCTTCATGGCGAGCGCCTTCCTCTTCGATCCCCCGTATCTCCGGAAGCCCACCCGGGTGGACGCGCCCGGGCTCGTCCTGATGGTGCTGGGCTTCGGCTGTCTCCAGCTCATGCTGGATCGCGGGGAGCGCGAGGACTGGTTCGACTCCTCGATGATCGTCGCGCTCGCGGTGATCGCGGGGGTGGCCCTCGTGGGCTTCCTCGTGCGCGAGCTGATGGCGAAGGATCCCATCCTGGACCTGCGGGTGTTCACCGACCGCAACTTCGCCTTCGGGGCCACCTTCATCGCCCTGATCGGCCTCGGCATGTTCTCGAGCATGGTGCTGCTGGCGCTCTACGCGCAGAAGCTCCTCGGCTACGACGCCCTGACCTCGGGCCTCGTGCTCGCCCCCGGCGGCCTCGGCAACATGTTCTCGCTCATCCTGTGCGGGCGGCTGGTGACCCGCGTGGACCAGCGCCTGCTCCTCACCTTCGGCTGCCTGGTCAACGCGATCAGCCTCTACATGATGTCGAACCTCACGCTCGGCATGGACTACTGGAGCCTCACCCTCCCGCGGGTCATCCAGGGCTTCGCGCTCGGCTTCATCTTCGTGCCGCTGTCCACCCTGACCCTGGCCACCATCCGGCGGGACAAGCTCGTCAACGCGACGTCCGCCTACAACGTCCTGCGCAACCTCGGGGGCAGCGTGGGCATCGCGCTCGCCACCACCTATCTCGCCCAGCGCAGCCAGTTCCACCAGCACAACCTGGTGAGCCACGTCACGGTCTGGGATCCCGCGACCCAGGAGCGGCTGGCCCAGTGGACGAGCCACTTCCTGGCCCAGGGCGCCGATTCGTTCACCGCGCAGCGGCGCGCGCTGGCCATGCTCTACCACGACGTGGTGGGCCAGGCCCAGGTGCTGGCCTACGCGGACGACTTCTGGCTGCTCGCGATCCTGTTCTCGATCGTGCCGCTCTTCCTGCCGCTCATGCGGCGCGTGCACGCCGAGCCCCTCGCGTCCCGCGAGGAGGACGCCCCCGGACAGGTGCGCCCGCTGCCCGCCCCTGTGGACTGAGTCGGACTGAGCCGCGTCAGTCGCGGCTGGTGACGGTGTATCCCCGCGGGTCCATGCACCGCCGGAACTGCAGGCGGCCGACGTAGCCCATGCCCGACTCGTCGTTGCACGCCTTCAGGTCGCGCGCGACGACCTCCACGGTCTGACGCGGCTCCGCCTTCGAGCGCACCTCGACCCCGCCGCCGTTCGAGCTGTAGCTCACCAGGTAGCCGCGGCTGATCAGGCACGCGTCCTTCATCCGGCCGGAGTGCTCGAGGGCGCGCGCGTACTCCTTGCACTCGGCGCGGTCCTTCGACTCCATCGGATTGGACGCCGGGGCCGCGCATCCGCCGAGCAGGATCACCAGGATCATCGCCGCCGCGAGTCGGGTCATGGTCCCCTCCAGGGTGGTGGTGTCAGACACGATCGGCGCCGAGCAACATGCGGAATCCCGCGCCGAGCGTACTCCGGCCGGCCGCCGATCGACAAGAACCGCGGACCCGGGCGGGACGGGGTACAGTAGAGCCATGAAACCCGAGCCCGAGCACCCGCTGGCCGCCCCCGCCCCCGGTCTCACGCATCCCTGGCCCGAGCCTCCCGAGGGCGGCACGAGCATCCTGGTGGCGCCGGGCATCCGCTGGATCCGGATGCCGCTGCCCTTCCAGCTCAACCACATCAACCTGTGGCTGCTCGACGACGAGGCCGGCGCGACGGTGGTGGACACCGGGATCGGGCTGCCGCCGACCCGCGACCTGTGGGAGAAGCTCTTCGCGGGCGAGCTGGCCGGTCGGCCCCTGGTGCGCGTGCTCGTCACTCACTTCCACCCCGACCACATCGGCAACGCGGACTGGCTGGCGCAGCGCTTCGGGGTCGAGCTCTGGTGCCCGCAGGCCGAGTGGCTCATGGCGCACCTGGCCTGGCAGGGGATGGGCGGCAACGACTCGGAGAAGCGGCTCAACCACTATCGCCGTCACGGCGTCCCGGCCGAGCAGGCCGAGGCCTTTCGCGGCCTCGGCAACCACTACCGCAAGCTCGTGCCCTCGGTGGCGCCCAGCTTCCGGGCGGTGCGCGAGGGCGACGTGGTCACCATCGGCGGGCGCCGGTGGCACGCCTTCACCGTGATGGGGCACGCCCCCGAGCACGCCTGTCTCTTCTCCCCGGAGGCGAACGTGCTGATCTCGGGCGACCAGGTGCTGCCCAAGATCACCACCAACGTGAGCGTGTGGCCCGACCAGCCCAACGGCAACCCGCTCAAGCTCTACCTCGACTCGCTCGGCCGCTTCCGGCCGCTGCCCGAGGAGACGCTGGTGCTGCCGTCGCACGGGCTGCCCTTCGTCGGCCTGCACAAGCGGCTCGACTACCTGCAGCACCACCACGACGAGCGCCTCAGCGAGGCGATCGACGCCATCGCGGAGCCGCGGACCGCGCACGAGCTGGTGCCGGTGCTCTTCCACCGCCAGCTCGACGCGCACCAGCTCGGCTTCGCCATCGGCGAGACCGTCGCGCACCTGCACTTCCTGGAAGCCCGGGGCCAGGCCACGCGCCTCGTCGACGAGGCGGGCGTTCAGCGCTTCCGCAAGGCCTGACCGCGCGTCCGGCTACGGCAGCAGCAGGGAAACGAGCTGGAGCAGCAAGGCCAGGCCGAGGAGCAGCGGAGCCGCGGTGTGGCGCACCTGGTGGCGGGTCAGCCGCACTCCCGCCACCACCCCGATGACCAGAGCGGCGCCGCCGAGCGTGTGTCGCGCGCTCATCGGGATCGCGCTCGCGCGCGCGGACCGCTCCCGTTTCCGGACGTCGAGGGTGCAGGTCGCGGCGCGCGGGCGGTCCCCGTTCGTGAGCCCCTTCAGCACCAGCCGGGTTCCCCCCAGCCGATCCGCGCCGACCTCGCCAAACTGGATTGCCGCGGGGGGATGGTACTTCGCGGCCGCGTCGGGACGATCGAAGTTGGCCACCGAGCCGTGCAGCAGGTCCTGGTTCTTCGTGCCGTCGCGCCACTTGTCGATGAAGCCGGCGTACGACGCGGACTCGCCGACGTGGTCCTCGAAGCACGAACCGACGACCTGAACGTGCTCCAGGAGCGTGAACCGCTCTCCCGAACCGGGGAGCCGGTCGTCGGCCCAGCCCACGACCGGGATCAGCAGGAGGGCCGCCAGGAGCGCAGCTGTCGCGAGAGCCGCCATGGAAAGCAGCCTACTGCCACCTCGGTGGGCGTGCCAGCGATTGGCGCCGCGCCTCGCCGAGCGGGGGGCGGGGGCTCCCCGGGGGCGGCTTGGCCATCGGAGATGAACGTACGAGAGGGCGCACGAGGCGGTCAAAGGCCCGTGCTAGACTGGGCCGTCGATATCCTCCCGCGGAGGTCTCGTCGTGCCGAACGAGCACGGTCGCCTGCCGAAAGCGGATCCCGAGCGCCTCGATCCGGACCTGCGCCGCCGGCTCGACGTCTGGCTCGCCAAGGCCTACCGGGACGACAACCTCTTCCTGACGCTGGCCCGGCGGCCCGCGGTGCTCGACCTGTTCCTGAGCTGGGTCACCTTCGTCTACGCCGGCGGCTCCAGCCTCGAGCCGAGCCTCGTCGAGCTGTGCCGCATCCGGCTCGCCCAGCGCAACCAGTGCGTGCACTGAAGCCTCGCGCGCAGCGCATCGTTGGTGCGCAAGGGCCTGACCGAGCGGGAGGTGCAGGAGGCGCTGGGCGATCTCGATCGGGCCGATCTGCCCGCCCAAACCGTGGCGGCGCTACGGCTCGCCGATTGCCTGAGCGGCGAGCGGCCGGTGGTCGACCCCGAGCTCTTCGCGCTCCTGCGGCGGCATTTCGACGAGGGGCAGATCCTCGAGCTGGGCGCCGCGCTCACGGTGGCGTCCGGCTGGCAGCGCATGATCGAGGCGTTCGGCATCCGGCCCGACGCGTGGAGCGAGGACACGCCGCTGCGCTGGAAGGACTGAGCTACTCGCCGATATCCTCCGCCCACAGGGCGGGGTGGGCCTGGATGAACCGGGTCATCAGATCCCGGCAGCGCGCGTCGTCCAGCACCTCCACCGTCACGCCCCGGCCGCGCAGGAGGTCTTCCTCCCCGAGGAAGGTCCGGTTCTCGCCGACGATCACCCGCGGGATGCCGTAGAGGAGGATGGTCCCGCTGCACATCGCGCACGGCGAGAGCGTCGTGTAGATCGTGCACTCGCGGTAGACGCGGGCCGGTTGGCGGCCCGCGTTCTCGAGCGCGTCCATCTCCCCGTGGAGGATCGCGCTGCCCTTCTGCACGCGCCGGTTGTGGCCGCGCCCGAGGACGCGCCCCCCGTGCACGAGCACCGAGCCGATCGGGATGCCGCCCTCGGAGAAGCCCAGCTCGGCCTCCTCGATCGCCGCCCGCAGGAACTCGTCCATCTAGCGGCTGCTCCGGGCCACGCCCGCCGCCGCGACCGGCGCGGTCCGGCGGCCGAGGGCGAGGTAGAGCCCGCCCGCCACCACGATGCCGGCCAGCCAGCTCAGGTCCGCGCCGGCGAGCAGCTTGGTCGAGATGGGGCCCTGCAGCGCGGGTACGAGGCCGTCCTGGACCAGCCAGCCCGCGACGAGGCCTCCGACGAACGCCACGATCGCGCCCCAGTTGACGTCGCCGTAGGCGCTCCGCTCGGGCTCCTGGTAGAGCGCGGCGACATCGATCCGGCCCTTGCGGGCGATGAAGAAGTCGGCGAGCACGATGCCGGCCCAGGGGCTCATCCAGAGCAGGAGGCTGATCATCCAGTTGTCGAACGCCTTCGCGAACGAGGGCTGGAAGAGGAAGTAGATCGTGACCAGGTAGCCGACCACGCCCGCGATCAGCGCCAGCGCGGTCCGCGAGACCCGCAGGCCCATGCTGAGCGCGGCGAGGGCGGCCGAGTAGACGTTCAGGATATTGGTGGCGATGGGGCCGTGCAGCACGAGCAGCAGCACCAGGATGCTCGTGACCCCGCCGAAGACCGCGCTGACCATCTTGGCCGGATCGGTGTCGAGCGTGGTGCTGGCGATGGTGGCGCCGAGGATCGCGAGCCACACGGTGGGCACGAACATGCCGATGTAGCTGTGCCAGAACACCGAGGCCGAGGACACGTGGCGGGGGACGAAGCGGGAGTAGTCGGAGGCCCACGTGACCCACGAGATGCCCCAGCCGACCCCGATCGCGGTCATGAGCAGGGTCAGCATCGCGAAGTGGGCGGCGGGCGGCAGCGAGCTGGTGAGCCCCCAGTTGACGACGCCCGGTCGGGTCCAGGCCAGCACGCTCATCAGCGCCATGATGACCGCGGTGACCGGCACCGTGTACTTCTCGAAGGTGCGGATCGCGTAGAAGCCGTAGATGCCGATCAGGACCTGGACCACCATCACCACGCTCACCACGATGAAGTTGGTGAGCCAGGTGTCGCCGATCCCGAACTGCGCGAGGATGGCCACCGCGATCTTCACCGGGAAGTAGGTGTTGACCCCGATCCAGCCGAGGGTCATGAGGAACATCAGCAAGCTTGGCAGGTAGGCGCCGCGCCGTCCGAACGCGGAGCGGCTCAAGACCATCTGGTTCACGCCGGTCTTGTGCCCCATCACCGTGAAGGCCGCGAAGATCGCGCAGCCCACCAGGTTGCCGAGCACCACGACCGCGATGGTCTCCCACAGGCCGAGCTTCAGCACGATGCCGAGGGCGCCGAGGGCCCAGTTGATCGGAGCGATGTTGGCCCCCGCCCAGATCCACATCTGCTGCGGGCCGGTGGAGTCCTTGTCGGCTTCGGGAATGGGTTCGATGCTGTGGACGTCTGCCCTGAGCTCACCTGAGGCCTGGGTCGCCATGGGTCCCTCCGCCGGTATGGGTGCGGTGTCGGTGTGGACGGCGCTGTCCCGGGGCGCGATAGTGCTCCGGGGCGAGCGACCATGTCAACCGGCTCCGGCGAGCCGCGGCCGGCCCGGACCTACCCGGTAACCTCGTCACGCTTCCCGCCGCGGCCGCGCCGCCGCCCACCGGAAACTCGCGTCGTATCGGCCGCCGGCCCGCGCCGATGGGGGCCACGCGTCGGGGCACGCTCCTTGCTCCCTTGCCGCTCACCAGCAAGCAGACGGGCCGCAAGGAGACGGATGATGATGCGGATGGCGGGGGTGAGCAGCGTGAACCGGATGATGGGCGTGGCGGTGGCGATCATGATGTTGCTGGCCGCGTGCTCGAGCATGACCGGCAGGACGCTCGGCGAGAACATCGACGACGCGGGCATCACGGCCAAGGTCAAGGCGAAGCTGGCCGGCGAGAAGATCTCCACGGTGACCCGGATCGACGTGGACACCAACCAGGGCGTGGTGGCGCTGAACGGGACCGTGGCGTCGGAGGCGATGCGGGTTCGCGCCGCCGAGATCGCCCGTGACGTCAAGGGTGTCCGCGACGTGGTGAACAACCTGAAGGT
>CAMLFJ010000087.1 GCA_946479205.1 uncultured bacterium
TCGGCCAGTGCCGCGAAGATCGTGTCCAGGGTGCTCCGGGTCTGGCGGTACATGTCACCGGGCCCGTCGATCCCACCCCGCGCGTTGAGGGCGGTGCTGCCGGAGATGAAGACGCGGTCGCCCACCCGGAGCGCCCGAGAATATGCGTACTGGTCCTCGATGGACCGTCCCGAGGCGACGCGCCGGGCGCTCTTGCCCGCCCCGTCGACGGCCTCGAGCTCGATCTCGATGAGCTGTTCCGGGCGCGCGAGCCCACGGACCTCGACCAAGGTTGAGGCCGGCCGCACGTCACGGAAGCGTCTGGCGATGGCGCGCGCCGCATGGTCCGCGACCTTCACGTCGGTGACGTAGATCCGGGAACGCACCACGTCATCGAGCCGGCCGCCCGCCTTGCCGATGCTCCATTCGGCGATGGCCATGATCGCCTCGACCTGCTTCGTGACGTCGCCGACACCGCGCACGTCGCCTTTCCGGTCGATCGCGGTCGTGCCGGCTTGCAGCACCGTGTCGCCGACACGGACCGCGCGCGAGTAGTGCGCCGTCTCTTCGAGGGTCCGGCCGGAGGAGACATTGATGCGGCGAGGCGTAGTCATGAGGAACCTCCTGGAGGTGTGGAATCAAACAAGCTCGTGGCGGAGGCGGCCGCGGGTCAGCCTCCGAGGCGATCGATCAGAGCGCGCGCCCACGCCATCTTCGCGGGATCCATCACCAGCTTGTCCGCGAAGGGCTCGCCGAACGGGCGGGTGGCGTCGATGCCGAGCTTGGCGGTGACTCCCTGCTCGTCCGCGCTCGGGTCGAGCAGGGCGCCGAGGCTCCCGCCGATGGTGACGAGGTCGCGGTCGGCCTGCATCCGGGTGGCCACCGCCCACATCACGTCGGACTCGTCGAACACGTCGATGTCGTCGTCCACCACGATCACGAGCTTGAGGTAGTGATCCACTCCGAGCACGATCGGGATCACGTGCTTGGCCTCGCCCGGGCGCCCCTGCTTGATGGCGACGTAGGCGGTGAAGGACGACGTGCCGGAGAGCGGCACGTGGACGCCGGTCACATTGGGGATCCCCCGCTGGAGCGCGTTCCAGATCTCCGCCTCGCGCACAAGTGCGAGGGTGGTGATGTGGTCGCCCGCGCGGCCCGAGCCGATCGACTGGAACCAGGGGTTCCTGCGCATCGCGATCGCCTTGGCCTGGAAGACGTGCTCGGTGGATCGGCGTGAGAAGTAGCCGGTGAACTCGCCGAAGGGCCCCTCGGGCTCACGCACGCCGGGCAGGATCTCACCCTCGATGACGATCTCGGCCGCCGCGGGGACGGTGAGGTCGATCGAGGTGCACGGCGCGACCTCCAGGGGCTCGCCGAAGAGCCCGCCGACCACCTCGAACTTGCCGACCTCGGCGGGAGGGTAGGCGAGCGAGCCCATCGAGACGAGCGGGTGGAGGCCGAGCGCGATCGCGCACGGCAGGGCCTGGCCGCGCGCCTCGGCGCGACGCTGGTACTCGAACATGCGCCGGCGCGAGTGGAGGCTTACCCCCATGCGGTCGCGGCCCTTCACCTGGAAGCGGTGGTACCCTTCCGTCTCCACGCCGGTCTCGGGATCGCGCGCGACCAGCATGCCGGCGGTCAGGTAGCGGCCGGCGTCCCCGGGGAAGTAGGTCGGGATCGGCAGCCGGCCCAGGTCGAGGTCCGCGCCGGTGAGCACCCGCTCGTGGAACGGGGCGCGCGCCAGGACGGCGGGCTTGATCGTGTCCTTGATGCGCCGCGCGTACTCCTGCGCCAGGCGCGGCTCGGGCACCCCGAGCGCCCACGCGAGCGCCTTCCGGCTGGCCACCACGTTCGCGATGATCGGCATGTCGGCGCCCGCCACCTTCTCGAAGAGCAGGATGGGCCAGCGCCGGCGCCGCTCGTACTCGAGCACGAGCGCCATGATGTCGTGGTCGGTCGTCACCGGCTCGGTCACGTGCACGACCTCGGCCGGGAAGGCGCGCTCGTAGGCGGTCACGAAGTCCCGGATGCCCTGTCCCATCACGCTCCCTCCGTGGCGCCGGCCGGCCGCGCGGCGCGCTGTGAGACCATCACTGCCGCGAAGCAGAGCAGCCCGGCCGCGTCGGTCCAGGCGCCGGGGAAGATCAGCAGCAGGGCGCCCCCGAGCAGCAGCGCGCGCTCCCACAGGCGGGTCGGCGCGCGGAAGTACCCGATGAGGCCCGCCCCCAGCATGAGGATGCCGAGGGTCGCGGTCAGGGTACGCCAGACGATGTGGGGCACCGACGCGTCGATCAGCAGCAGCGCCGGGTCGTAGGCGAACGAGAACGGGATGATGAAGCCGGAGAGGGCCAGCATCATGCCCAGCCACTGGGTGCGCCACACGTCCGCGCCCGCGATCGACGAGGTCGCGTAGGTCGAGATCGCGGTGGGCGGGGTGAGATCGGCGAGGATCCCGAAGTAGAACACGAACATGTGGGCGACCAGCTTGGGGACGCCCAGCTCGACCAGCGCGGGCGCGGCCATGATCGAGGTGATGATGTAGGTCGCGGAGGTGGGCAGCCCGGTGCCGAGCACGAGGGCCGCGATCATCGTGAGGATCAGCGTCATGAGCAGGCTGCCCCCGGCCAGACCCACGATCCCGGTGGCGAGCTTGAGACCGAGCCCGGTGGTGCTCACCACGCCGACCACGATGCCCACCGTCGCGCAGGCCAGCGCCACCGGCATCGCGGCCTGCGCGCTGTCGGCGAGGATCGCCAGGATCCGGGTCAGCCCGATCCGGGTGTCGCGCCGCACCCACGACAGCACGAACGCCGCGACCAGCCCCCAGAAGCCCGCGAAGAGCGGGGAGCGACCGTCGACCAGGAAGTACACGAGCACCGCCGGCCCGCCCAGCAGGTGCAGGTCGCGCCGAAGGACGGCGCCCAGCCGCGGCAGCGCGCTGCGCTCGAGCACCGGCAGCCCCCGCCGCGCGGCCTCGAAGTGGACCATCACCCCGACCGCCACGAAATAGAGGACGCCGGGAATGGCCGCGGCCACCGCGATCGAGGCGTACGGCACCTGCAGCGTCTCCGCCATGATGAAGGCGGCGGCGCCCATGACGGGCGGGATGAGCTGGCCGCCCATCGACGCGCACGCCTCCACCCCGGCCGCGAACTCGGGCCGGTAGCCGGCGCGTTTCATCAGCGGAATGGTGAAGGCGCCGGTGGTGACCGCGTTGGCGATCGCGCTGCCGTTGACCGTCCCGAAGAGCCCGCTCGCGATCACCGCCACCTTTCCCGCGCCGCCCCGGCTGCCGCCCGCCACCGCGAGGGCGCCGTCGGTGAAGAAGCGCAGCAGGCCCCCGTGGGACATCACGCTGCCGAAGACGACGAACAGGAAGATGAACGTGGCCGAGACCAGGGTGGGGATCCCGAAGATCGCCTGCGTCGTCAGCAGCTGCTGGTCCACCAGCTTGAGGAAGGTCTCGCCGCCGTGGCCGATGAAGCCGGGCAGCCACGGGCCCGCGAAGGAGTAGGCCACGAAGCCGAGGGCCAGGATGACCAGGGCGGGGCCGATGTGGCGCCGCGCCGCCTCCAGCAGCAGCGCGGTGAAGAGCACGCCGACCACGACGTCCAGGCGGTCGGGATCGTCCACCATGGCCATCCGGGACGCCAACCGGTCGTTGTGCCACACGAAGTGCGCGGCGCAGAGCAGGGCCAGCAGCGCCAGCGCGCTGTCGAGCCAGCGCCGGGGCGGCCGCGCGGCCAGCCGGGCCGCGGTCTCGGGCGAGTCCGGGGTCGGCTCGGTCAAGAATCCGAGCGCGATCGCGAAGGCCACGTGCACCGGCAGCTGGATCAGCAGGTCGTAGAGTCCGGCGTAGGCGGTATAGAGCTGGAAGGCGGACCAGGCGATCGCCAGCCAGACGCGCGGTGAGCGCAGATCAGGCATCGTGGACGATCTCGCCCCCGACCAGGGTCAGCCGCGCGGTCTGGCCCACCAGCGCTTCGAGCGGGGCGGTCAGCGGGTCGTGCTCGAGCACCGCGAGATCCGCCGCCCAGCCCGGAGCCAGCCGGCCGCGCTCGCGCTCCGCGAAGGTCACCCACGCGCCGCCCTGCGTGAGGGCGGCGAGCGCCTGGGTGCGCGTCAGCCGCTCACGCTCGCCCACGACCGCGCCGGTCCGCATGTCGCGGCGGGCCACCACGGCCGCGAAGGCGACCCACGGGTCGGCCGGCTTGTTGTCGGTGGCGATCCCGAAGGGGATGCGGTGGCGGGCCAGGCTCCGGTGGGGCAGGAGCTGCTCGGCGGCGCCGCCGAGCCTGGCCACCTCGTCGCCGGCCGAGCGGTAGAGATACGAGATGGGGTTGGTCGTGGCGACGACGCCGAGGCGTCGGATGCGCGCGAGCTGCCCGGGCGTGGCCGCGTTCAGATGGACGAGGACCCAGCGCAGGTCGCGGATGGGATGGCGCCGGGCCACCGCCTCCCACGCGTCGAGCACCTCCGGCAGGCAGCGTGTCACCAGTGTGTTGACGCGGAGCCCGTGGCGCGCGGCCAGCTCGGCCTGCTCGAGATACGCGGCGGCGCCGTTGGCGCTCTCCACGAAGCCGGCCCAGCCGGTGTAGGGCTGGGCCTCGTGCAGGATGCGGGCGACGCCCGCGTCGCCGCCGTAGTGCAGGCAGACGCCGCTCACCCGGAGGCGGTCGTCGCCGAGGCCACGCCCGCCGGCCCACGCGGCGAGCTCCGGGATCGCGCGGCCGGCCTCCGCCGCGTCCCACGTCGGGCTGACCGCCAGCGCGCAGCGGAGCCGCAGCTCCCCCCGCGCGTGGCTCTGCCGGTAGGCGGCCAGCACCTCGGGCGCGATGCCGTGGCCCTCGTAGACCGCGGTGACCCCGCGGGCCGCGTAGTGGCGCTGCGAGACGCGGAGCGCGCGCAGGCGGTCGGCGGCCGTGAAGCGCGGCGCCTCGCGCATCAGGGTGAACTCGAGCGTCTGGATCAGGTTGTGCTCGACGAAGAGGCCGGTGGGCTCGCCGCCCGCGTCCTTTGCGATCTCCACGCCCGGCGGCGGCACCGTGTCGCGGGTGACGCCGGCCCGCGCGAGCGCCCGGCTGTTCGCGACCGAGTGGACCGGCGGCCGGTTCCAGTACCCCCAGATGCCCCGGATGTAGACGGGATGGTCGGGCGCGGCGGCGTCCAGCTCCGCGCGCGTCGGCCAGCGCTTCTCGGCGAGGCCACCCGGCGCGTCCTGGTAGAACGGCGGCGTGCCGATCGGCATGGTGACGATCCACTCGCCGGCCTTGCGCCGGGCGGCGAGCCCGCGGACCAGGCGCTGGATGTCGGCGATCGAGCGGCAGCGCGCGAGCGAGGGGTAGATGAGCTTGAGCCCCTCGCGGTCGAGGTGGGCGTGGGCGTCCACGAGCCCGGGGATCACGGTCGCTCCCCGCAGGTCGATCACCCGCGCGGAGCGGTCTCGCCGGCGCTCGACCTCGCCGCGCCCGCCCGTCGCGGTGATGCGCCCGCCGGCGACCGCGAGCGCGGAGACGACGGGGCGCCGCGAGTCGAAGGTCAGGATGCGGCCGTTGACGAGGACGAGACGGTCGGCTATTTCATCCACCCCTTCTCGCGGTACGCCCGCTCGGCGCCCGGATGCAGGGGGATGCCGACCTTGTCGGGCTGCCAGGCGGTCCGCGGCTCGAACTCGGCCAGCCCCGCGTGGCCGCGCACGAGCGCGTCCTTGCTCTCCACGACCGTCTTGGTCACCGCGTAGGCGATCGGCTCCGGCAGGTCCCGGTTGGTGATCAGCACCGTCGGGAAGCCCACCGTGCTCACCGGCTTCGCCTGGCCCTTGAAGGTCTCGGGCGGCATGGTGGCCGCGACGTAGCCGAGGGGGAGCAGCGCCTTGGCGGTGTCCGCGTCGAGGCCGATGAACTCCACGTCCACCGAGGAGACGATCTCGCTCACCGACGGGTGCTTGGGGGTCACGACCGCGAAGAGGATGTCGGCGCGGCCGTCCTTGAAGGCGTCGATGATGACGTTGTAGCCGACGTGCTGGGTGGAGCCGCCGAGGGCCTTGATCTCGTTGTAGCCGAGGCCGGCCGCCCGCAGGAGCTGGCGCCCCGCGAACTCCCCGAGCGCGCCGACCGGCTGGGTGTAAACGCGAACCGGCAGCTTCTTGTCGCGGATCTCGCGCACCGAGGTGATCCCGAGCTTCTTCGTGGCCATCGCAACGAGGTAGTAGGTGTCGAGGCCGCCCACGAGGGCGCGGATGTTGTCGAGCTTCTCGGTGTAGGCTTCCTTGCCCTCGAAGGCCCAGCGGTTGGTCACCGTGAAGGACAGGCCGAGCGGGGTCTCGTTCTTGGCCACCAGCCGCGGGTTGCCCACGCCGCCGGCGCGCGGCTTGACGTCGATGTTCGAGCCCGGGGGCAGGGTCTTGCGCAGCAGCTCGGCCATGGTCGCGCCGTAGACGTACCACGCGCTGCCGGTATCGAGCGTGGCGAAGGCGAGATTGACCGGCGCGGGTGCCTGGGCCGCCGCCCCCGGCACCCCGACCGCCACCACGAGCAGGACCGCGAGCAGCACTCTCATTCGCTCTCCTTTGTTGGATGGTCCGCTCACGGCAGCGCCACCGCGGGGATCTTGCCAGATCGGCCGGATCGGGTCAAACCGATGGCCGCGGAAGACTACTCCGTCCACACCTCGATCGGCGTGTCGCGCCCGCGCAGCACGTGCGGCCCGCGCGCGGCGAGTCCGGCCAGCATCCCGAGATCGGCGCCCTCCCGCTCGACGGCCGCGACGAGCGCGGCGCTGACCACGAGGCCGGTGCCCAGCTCGCGCGTGAGGGCCTGCAGACGACTGGTGACGTTGGTGGTGTCGCCCACCGTCGCGAAGGCCATGTTGCGGCGGCTGCCGATGTCGCCGGCCACGACCGGACCGTGGTGCAGGCCCAGACCCATGCGCAGGGCGGGGAGCCCGGCCGCCGCCCGCTCGCGGTTCCAGGCCTCGAGCGCCGCCCGCATGCCGCGCGCGCAGGCCAGGGTGTCGGTCGCGTCGCGCGGGCCCGGGTCCGGCACGCCGAACGTCGCCAGCAGCGCGTCGCCGATGAACTTCTCGAGACAGCCGCCGTGGCGGAACACCTCCTCCTCCATCCGGCCGTGGAAGTCGCGCAGCAGCGCCATGACCTCCTCCGGGGTCATCTCCTCCGCCATGGTCGTGAAGCCCACCAGGTCGGCGAAGAGCACGCCGACCGCCTGCCGGCGCACGCGGCCCAGGGGCTCGTCGCGCTCGGCCAGCGTGTCCACCACCTTGGGGGAGAAGTAGCGGGCGAGATTGCCGCGGGTGCGCTCGGCGTCGGCCCGCTCGGCCACCAGCGTGCGCGAGCGGCGGACGAGGAGCGCGAGCCCGGCGCTCACCAGGAGGAACGCGATGATCTCGTTCTGGTACTTCAGGAGCGAGACGTAGTTCGGATCGAGGTAGGTGGCGAGCGCGGCCGACCCGCCCGGCCCGCCCGGAGCGTCGATGATGGTCCCCGGCCTGGTCACGATCCAGAGGAACCCGGCCGTCCAGGCCGCGATCCCGCACAGCCCCGTCCACAGCAGCAGGCGCGGGCGGAACGAGAACGCGGCCTGCATGAGGAGGAGGAAGAAGTACATGAAGGCCGCATAGCGCAGCGGCACGGCCGGCGGCAGCCCGGGCGCCGCGAAGGGGTTGGGGAGCAGGAGCACCGCGGCCAGCGCCAGCGAATCCACCAGCATGAAGACGTACGGCGTGACGCGCGGCGCGCCCCCGCGGAAGTACAACCAGAACTGGGTCAGGCCGGTGACGAGGAAGAGTCCGGCGCTCCCGAGCACCCACGCGAGGGCCCGCCCACGCTCGGGGTTCGACAACGCCAGCCAGCCGAGGATGACGACCACCGCGGCCGAGCGCGTGGCCGTCGCCAGCATGAGCCCGCGGCGCTCCTCGCGCGCGAACGCGGCCTCCAGCCGGGCCCCGGCCCCGAGGTCTTCCGAGGTCACCGCGCGTTCTCCATCGGGTGAAGGGGCGGTCAGAGGAAGCGCGTGGGCCGGTACGGGATCAGGCGCGGGTCGAGGGCGCGGTCGAGGAGCTCGGCGGCGGCGACGCGGCCCCAGAGAGGCCCGAGCGTGACCCCGCTGTGCGAGGCGACGACGTAGAAGCCCTCGAGCCCGGGAATGCCGCCGACCATCGGCCGCTCGTCGCGCGGCATCGGGCGCACCCCGATGCGCGTGGCCTCGACCCGGGTTCCTTCCAGCGCGGGCAGATGCGCGGCCACGGTGGCCAGCGAGCGCTCGGGCGGCCAGGGGGGCGCGCTCTCGGCCCAGACCTGGTCGTGCGCGCCCTCGGCGAGCACGATCAGCCCGGCCCCGTCGGGGCGGAAGTGACAGCCGGGCGCGTGGATTGGCCGGCGCAGCGTGGTGGCCACCGGCGCGGTGTAGATGAGGCGCCCGGGCACGCGGTCGATGGGGATGGCCACGCCGGCCAGGCGCGCGATCTCGTCCATCGCCACCCCCGCGCAGTCCACCACCCAGTCGGCCTCGAAACGGTCGCCGCCCGCCGTGGTCACGCCCCGGACTCGTGAGCCCGAGCGGATGACGCCGGTCACGCGCCGCCCCGGGAGGACGCGGGCCCCGCGCCGCCTGGCCTCCGCGAGCAGCGCGCCGATGAACGGGACCACCTCCACGTAGCCCTCGCCCGGGGTCCACACGATGTGCTCCACGCCGGGCGCGATGTGGAGGTCCGGCTCGAGCTCGCGGGCCTGGTGCGGCGCGATCCGCTCGACCGCGTAGCCCCAGCCGGCGAGGCGCTCGACCGCCTGCGCGAGCCGGGCGAGGCCGGCCGGGCCGTCCTCCCACGCGAGCGCGCCGTCCTGATGGAGCCAGCCGCCGCCGCCCAGCTCCTTGGTGAGCCCGGCGTGCTCCTCCATGCTCGCCACGTTGAGGTCGTGGTAGTCGCGCGGGGTCTTCCCGAAGGAGTTCGTCCACGCGAAGCTCGCCCCGGACGTGCCGGCGCCGGGAGTCCCGGCGTCGAGCACGGTGACGGCGGCCCCGCGCTCGGCCAGGCGATAGGCCACGTTGGCGCCGACGCACCCCGCGCCCACCACGAGGACGTCGGCGCCGCTCATGTGGCCGCTACTTGTTCGGCTGCGGGGTCAGGCGCAGGTAGGGCTTGAGCGCCTTCCAGCCCTTCGGGAACTTGCTCTTGGCTTCCTCGTCGGTGACCGCGGGCACGATGATCACGTCCTCGCCCGGCTTCCAGTTCACCGGGGTGGCCACCCGGTAGCCGTCGGTGAGCTGGAGCGAGTCGATCACGCGCAGGATCTCGTCGAAGTTGCGGCCGGTGGTCTG
>CAMLFJ010000088.1 GCA_946479205.1 uncultured bacterium
GGGTTCGGTGGGACCGGGCAATCGGCGGGCAGGTCGGTGGCGGGGGCCCGGTCGGCGGCGAGCCGCTCGGCGGCAGTTCAGGCTGAGATCGAGACCGGGATCAGCGCGCGCTCGGGGACCGTCCGGGCCCGCCGCCGCGTGGCCAGCACACGCTCAGGGTCGCCCAGATCGTTCCAGTGCACTCCCCGCACCGGCAGCACCGCGAGACTGTCCGGCCGCGCGCTCAGCACCTGCCGCGAGAAGTCGACCGATGGCAGCCCGCAGTACAGCCGCTCGAGCGCGGGCGTCTCCCCGAGGGTGCCGAGCGTCGCCGCGATCTCGGCGAAGGACCGGTGCAGATCGGGCGCGGTCAGGCGGACCAGCGCCAGCATCGTCGAGACGCGCCCGACCATGACGAAGCTGTTCCAGAGCCACCCCTGGGCGCGGAAGCGCTCCGCGTCCGCCATGGCCGGCTTCTCCCAGAAGCGGCGTACCGCGCGTTGCGCCGGCGCGCCTGCCACCGGCTCGCCCGGCTCGATCCAGCCGTACCCAGGCTCCGCGCGGTCGGGCGCGATGCCGAGCAGGGTCACCAGGTCGGGACGCCGGGCGGTGCCCGCGAAGGCTTCCTCGATCTGCGCGCTGAAGGACGCGTCGTCCGAGACGAAGTGATCCGACGGGTAGAACACGACGGTGTCGCTCGCGGCCTGCCGGGCCGCCAGCACGAGCAGCGCGTAGAGAATCGCGGGGGCGGTGCCGCGGTTCTCCGGCTGGGCCAGGACGAGGCGGGTGCGCAGGTCGGCGAGCAGCGGGGTATAGAAGCGCTCGTGGGCCCGATTGACCACCACGAGCGTCCGGTGCGCGGGCACCGCCAGCGCCGCCCGACGCCGCGTCTCGGTCAGCAGCGTCTCATCTCCCACGAGCGCGCAGAACTGCTTGGGCCGGTCGTCGCCCGCGATGCGGCGGGTCATGGAGCGCAGCCGCACGCCGTCGCCTCCGGCCAGGATCACCCCCCAGTGTCGGCTCATGACCGATTCCCCAGCTGCTGGAGGAGCTTGGCCACCAGCGCGGTCCAGCCGGTCTGGTGGCTCGCTCCCACCCCGGCGCCGGTGTCGCCGTCGAAGTACTCGTGGAACGGGATCAGGTCGCGCCAGTGCGAATCGGCCTGGAACTTCTCGACCGCGCCCAGCACCGGTCGCCGGCCGTCCTCGCCGCGCCGGAAGATCCGCACGAGGCGCCGCTCCAGCTCGGCGCTCACGTCCCGCAGCGGCATGAGCTGGTCGGAGCCGGTCGGGCACGCCACCTTGACCCCGTCGCCGTAGAAGTGGTCGAGCTTCTGCAGCGCCTCGATGAGCAGCACGTTGACCGGGAACCAGATCGGCCCCCGCCAGTTCGAGTTGCCGCCGAAGAGGCCGGTGCTGGACTCGGCCGGCTCGTAGGAGACCCGGTACTCGACCCCCATGACCTGCTCCACGAAGGGATGATCCCGGTGGTATCGCGACAGGGCCCGGACGCCGAAGGGGGAGAGGAACTCCTCCTCGTCGAGCATGTAGTGCAGCACCCGGGGGAGCTGCTCCCGCGTCACGATCGACAGCAGCCGGCGAACGCCGCGCCCCGGCTCCTCCATCTCCTGGACGTGGTCGCGGAAGTCCGGATGGTGGTCGATGAACCATTGCATCCGCCGCTTGAAGCCCGGCAGCCGGTCCACGATCTCCGGCTCGAGCGCCTCGACCGCATAGAGGGGAATCAGCCCCACCATGGACCGGATGCGCATGCGGCGCGTCGGCCCGCCCGGGATGTGCAACACGTCGTAGAAGAAGCCGTCCACGTCGTCCCAGAGGCTCGTGTCCTCGGCCCCGCCCCGATGGTCCATCGCGTGGGCGATGTAGACGAAGTGCTCGAAGAACTTGCTCGCCACGTCCTCGTAGGCCGGGTTCTCGCTCGCGAGCTCGAGCGCGATGGCGAGCATGTTGAGGCAGTACATGCCCATCCAGCTGGTGCCGTCCGACTGGTCGATGTGCCCGCCGGTGGGCAGCGGCGCCGATCGGTCGAAGACCCCGATGTTGTCGAGGCCGAGGAAGCCGCCCTGGAAGACGTTCATGCCCTCGGCGTCCTTGCGGTTGACCCACCACGTGAAGTTGAGCAGGAGCTTGTGGAAGACCCGCTCGAGGAACCGGCGATCCCCGGTACCGCGCACCCGCTTCTCGATCTTGTAGACCCGCCACGCGGCCCACGCGTGCACCGGCGGATTCACGTCGCCCAGCGCCCATTCGTAGGCCGGGATCTGCCCGTTCGGGTGCATGTACCACTCGCGCAGGAACAGGATGAGCTGCTCCTTCGCGAAGTCCGGGTCGATGAGGGCGAGCGGAACCGCGTGGAACGCGAGGTCCCACGCCGCGTACCACGGGTACTCCCACTTGTCGGGCATCGAGATGATGTCCTCGTTGTAGAGGTGCATCCACTCGTGGTTGCGTCCCCCGAGTCGCTCCGGCGGCGGAGCCGGATGGGCCGGATCGCCCTCGAGCCAGCGCCGGACGTAGTAGTGGTAGAACTGCTTGCTCCAGAGCAGGCCCGCGAAAGCCTGGCGCATGACCCGCCGCCCGTCCTCGTCGAGGGTGCCGGGGATGACCGTGTCGTAGAAGAGGTCCGCCTCCTGCCGGCGTCGCGCGAACAGGGTGTCGAACTCCTCGCCCAGGCACCCGCCGTGGGGAGGCGAGTTGCTGAGCCGGAGCCGCACCGAGGCCGTCTCGCCGGGGGCCACCCGAAGCCGATAGTGCGCGGCGGCCTTGGTCCCTTCCCGCTCGGGGTTCACCGCCGCCTGGCGACCGTGGACCACGTAGTCGTCGATCCCGTCCTTGACGTACGGGGTGGCGTTGGCCCCTCCGTAGAGGCGCTCGAAGTTCGTCTCGTTCTCGGTGAACAGGAGATCGGGCGCGCCCTCGACGGAGAGCCACCGGAGGCCGAGCGACTCGTGGTCGGCCTCGATCCCGCCTCCTCGCCCCGCCGCGAGCCGCGGACGCGGGCTGCCTGCCTCCCACGACCATGTGTTGCGGAACCACAGGGTGGGCAGGAGGTGGCACTCGGCCGCCTCCGGCCCGCGGTTGGTCACGCTCACCCGGATCAGGATGTCGTCGATGTCGGCCTTTGCGTACTCGACCACCACGTCGAAGTACCGGTCCTGGTCGAAGACCCCGGTATCCACCAGCTCGAACTCGGGCGCGCCGCGACCCCGCGCCCGGTTCTCCTCCACGAGCCGACCGTAGGGAAACTCGGCCTGCGGGTACTTGTAGAGGTATCTCATGTACGAGTGGGTCGGCGTGGAGTCGAGATAGAAGTAGTACTCCTTGACGTCCTCGCCGTGGTTGCCCTCGTTGCCGGTCAGGCCGAAGAGACGCTCCTTCAGGATCGGGTCGCGGCCATTCCAGAGAGCCACCGCGAAGCAGAGGCGCTGGTGATTGTCCGAGATCCCGCCCAGCCCATCCTCGCCCCACCGGTACGCGCGTGACCGGGCGTGATCGTGGGGGAAGGCCTCCCAGGCGTTGCCGTGCGGGCTGTAGTCCTCGCGCACCGTCCCCCACTGGCGCTCGCTCAGATAGGGCCCCCAGCGCTTCCAGTAGGCCGACCGCTCACCCGCCGCGTGAAGCCGCTGCTCTTCCGCCGTCCGCTGTGTGGTTTTCATGACCTAGTCGCGGCCGAGGACCCGCGCGATCAGGTGATCGAGCGAAACCGCGCCGCCGCCCCGCGTCAGCAGGAAGAGCAGGATCGAGCCCCATACCAGGTGCTCGGACCACGCCTGCGGGTACACGAACAGCTGGATGGTCGCGATCATGCCGAGGAGGGGTAGCGCGGCCAGGCGCGTCCCCAGCCCCAGCAGCAGGAGCGTGGAGCAGCCTACCTCGAAGGTAGCGGAGAGCGCCGCCGCCACGTGCGGGGCGAGCACCGGCACCTTGTACTCGTCGGCGAACAGGGCGACCGTCGACTCCCAGCTTCCGATCTTGGTCAGGCCCGCGCGGAGGAAGACCCCCGCGATCGCGAGCCGGAACAGGAGCTGGTGAATCGGCTGCGGCACGCGGCCGAGCAGCGCGAACAGGTCGGCGAGGCGCAGGCGGAGCCCCGAAACGGGCGCGTGAGTCGTGGTCATGGCTGACTGTGACATGGGTCGTCTCCTGACGTTGGTGGTGTAAGGCCGAGGGCGATCGGTAGCCCGTCACGGAAGAGCGTGACGAGCGCCGGACCCAGGTCAAACGATGGATCCACGGCCAGTGCCTCTGCCGTCGCGGCGGCCAGGTCGGCTCCGCGCGCGAGGGCGTGACGGAAGGCGAAGATGGCCGGGTCGAGTTTGCGGAAGACCACGTCGTCCCCGTCGCGCCGGATCTCGAGCCGGGCGCCCCCGTCGGCCAGGTTCACGACCGTCGGCTCGGGCCCGCCGGCCTGATTGGCGTGCCAGATGCGGTCGATCGGATAGCGTGAGGGCAGCAGCGTCACGGACGGCTCGATCGTGATCGTGAGCGACGCGGCCAGGTCCGGCGCCACTCCCTGGATCGCCCCGATCGGGAGCGGGCTGGCGTCGGGCGCATGCAGCGCCCGCTGCATCGCCCACTCGAGCCGCGCCACGTCGGCCAGGTACGGGAACGAACGGCACGGCGGGAACTCCGCGAGGAAGTCGGCAAACCCCGCGCCGTACTCGAAGAGGCACGGCCCGGACGGGGGCTCGACCTGGATATATCGGTCGGTCGCGTAGGCAAAGAAGCGCTCATCCACCAGCCGGCACACGACCGGAAACGCGGCCTGCAAGGCGGCGGTCAGCGTCGTGACCACGTGATGGCGATAGATCGCGAGCCGCGCGGCCGGCGCGAGGCCGTCGCCCCGGATCCAGGCGCGGGCGGGCGCGTCGTCCCCGCCGAGCAGAGCGAGGCGCAGATCCGATTCGATCTCACGCAGCGACGGCACGCGAGCCTCTCGCGGCGACGGATCGCCCAATCGCCGCCTCGGCGCGACGGGCCTCGTCGAGCAGGACCGCCAGCGCCGGGATGTCCGTGTCCCACTCGATCAGGGTGGGTCGCGGCCCGAACCGCTCGAGGGCCCGCGCGTAGAGCGCCCAGACCTCGTCCGACACCCGGCTGCCGTGATCGTCGATCAGGATGATGTGGCCGTCGGCCTCGTTCCGCGCGTGCCCGGCGAGGTGGATCTCGCCGATCGCGGAGGCGGGCAGCTCGTCCAGATACGCGCCCGGGTCTTGATCGAAGTTGCGGCACGAGACGAAGACGTTGTTCAGGTCGCACAGCAGCGCGCACCCGGTGCGCCGGGCCAGCTCCGCCAGGAACTGCGGCTCCGGGATCGGCGAGTGCCGGAAGCGAAGATAGCTGGACGGGTTCTCGACGAGCAGCGGCCGGCCGAGTGCCTCCTGGGCCAGGGTGACGTGGCCGGCCACCAGAGCCAGGCTCTCCTCCGTGTACGGCAGCGGCAGCAAGTGGTTCAGGTACGCGCCGCCGGCGCTGCTCCAGGAGAGGTGCTCGGACACGAGCGCCGGCTCGATCCGCCGGCTCAGCTCGACCACCCGCGCCAGGTGGGCGCGGTCCAGGCCCTCCGCGCTGCCGAGCGAGAGACCGACACCGTGCAGCGAGATCGCGCGCTCGCTCCGGATCCGAGCGAGGGCGCGGGGGGCGGCCCCTCCGCCCAGGTAGTTCTCGGTGTGGACCTCGAGCCAGCCGATCGGCGGGGGCGTGGCGATGATCTCGGCCAAGTGTGGGGCCCGGAGACCGATCCCGACCAGCCCCGCCCCGGCCAGGCCGCTCGCCGAGATCATCGCCGTCGCGCTCCTCGCGCCCGCCTACTTCTTGGCCTGGACGCTGCCCTCGACGACCCGATCGCACGTGCCCTTCGGGACGTAGATCCAGGCGTCGCCCTGCTTGTCGCGCCTCGAGGTGCCGGCGCAGGACGAGTTTGCGGTCTGACAGTCGTTCTTGCCCGCCTTCGCGATGCCGAAGCACTTCTCGTGCTCGAACTTCGGGGTCGGCGCCGGGCCCGACTGCGCGCCGGCGAGAAGGGGGAGCGAGAAAGCGGCGACCATCGCGGACGCGACCATGAGCTGAGCCTTGTTCATCGTGGTATCTCCTTTGTGGACGTGGTTGACTAGCACTCGACCCTTGGACACGGGGGGCCCGGCCCGAGGTTCGCTTCGACGTCTGGTCCGCGTCGTGTCGGTCCCGCGAATCCGGCGACGGCCCGGCGGTGTCCAACAACGAGCGGTCAACTTGAGGAGGAAGCGATGCCCGACGACTTCGAATACGTGTCCCAGTCCCGGCTCGAGTACCGGCACGGTTACCGTCACGCCTATCTGGGCGAGGTGCCCGCGCCCGTGGTCTACGGGGTTCAGGGGCGACTGCGTGAGTACTACGGCGTGGCGGAGGGGCCTCCGGTCGCCTCCACCCTCGACCACATCGTGGCCGCCGTCGCCGGCTGAATGTACGGCACCCTGCGTGGCGCCCTGGCAGGGCGCAAGATCGCCTTCGACCGTGACGCGTACACCGCCGCCGTGGAAGGCCGCATCGTCGGGATCGGCAAGACCATCCGGATCAAGTCCATCCACATGAAGTACGAGCTCGCCGTGCCGGCCGAGAGCCGGGAGGCGACCGAGCGGGCGCTCGCCCTTCATCCGCAGGGCTGCCCGGCTCACCAGAGCGTCCAGGGCGCGATCGACGTGACCTGGGAAGCCCGGGTGCGCTTCGGAGAGGAGATCGTCACCCTGCAGGGCGCCTAGCGCGGCCGACACCTCGCGCGCCGGCGCGGATCGATCGGCGACCCGGTCGCGTCTCACGCATGGTGCTCCACGCGATCGCCCTCGTCGCGTTCGTCAGCCTGGGCCTGCCCGACGGGGTCCTAGGCGTGGCCTGGCCATCGATCCGACGCTCCTTCGCCCTCCCGCCGGCCCAGCTCGGCGTGCTCCTGACCACCACCACGCTCGGATACGTCGCCTCGAGCTTCAGCAGCGGCGCGATGGTCGCCCGGCTGGGCGTGGGCCGCCTGCTCTTCTGGAGCAGCGCGCTCATGGTGGCCAACTCGGCGGCCTACGCGCTGGCCCCGGCCTGGAGCGTCATGGTCGGGGCGGGGCTCCTGGCCGGGCTCGGCGCGGGCGCCATCGACGCGGGCATCAACACCTTCGCGGCCGTGCGCTTCTCGCCGCGCCTGGTGAGCTGGCTGCACGCCGCCTACGGGGTGGGCGCGGCGCTCGGTCCCCTGCTGATGGCCATGGCGCTCACCACGAGCGGTGGCTGGCGCGGCGGCTATGCGCTCATCGGCGTGGTGCTGGCGCTGATGGCCGTCACGTTCCGGCTGACCCGCCGCGAATGGGACACGCCTCTTCCCGAGACGGACGCGGACGCCGCGCCCTCCGCCCGGCTCCTCGAGACACTCGTCCGGCCGCGCGTGTGGCTCAACCTCGCCCTCTTCTTCGTCTACACCGGCCTCGAGGTCTCGGCCGGCCAGTGGACGTACAGCCTCCTGATCGAAGCGCGCGGGATCCACCCCGGCGCGGCGGGCGCGTGGATCGCGGCCTACTGGGGCGGTCTCACCGCGGGGCGGATCGTGTCCGGCGCGCTCGCCGGGCGCATCGCCGCCGGCACGATCCTCCGCGTCGCCACGCTGGGCGCGGTGATCAGCTCGCTCGCCCTCTGGCACGATCCGGGAATGCGCGTCGGCCTGCTCGCCCTGCCCGCCCTCGGCGCTTGTCTCGCGCCGATCTTTCCGCTGCTGATCGCGGAGACTCCCCGCCGGCTGGGCGCCTCCCACGCGGCGGCCGCCATCGGCTTCCAGGTCGCCGCCGCGTATCTCGGCACCGCCGCGATCCCGGGGCTCATCGGCCTGGTCGCGACCGCCCACGGTCTCGGCGTGATCGCGCCCGGTCTCGTCTCGACCGCTCTGCTCCTCCTGGTTCTCCAGGAGCTCGCGCGCCGCGCCGCCGCGCGCGCTACTTGAAGGCGCTCGCGCCGGCGATCGCGATGGCCTCGTCGACCTGCGGCGTATCCCCGCTGACTCCGACTGCGCCGACCACCCGTCCGTCGACCCGGATCGGCACACCGCCCTGGAGCGGGGTGCTGTCGGCGAGCGCCAGCGCGGCCACCCGCCCGGCCCGGATCTGATCCTCGAAGTCCTTGCTGGGCCGGCGGTAGATCGCCGCGGTGCGGGCCTTGCCGATTCCCACGTTGACGCTCGCCACCTGCGCGTCGTCCAGCCGATGGAGAAGGATGAGATGACCGCCGTCGTCCACCACCGCGATCACGACGCCCACGCCCTTCTCCCGCGCGGCCGCCTCCGCGGCCGCCGCGATCGTCCGGGCCGCCTGCAGCGAGAGCACCTTCTTGTCGATGGTCTGTGCCGACCCCACCGAGG
The DNA here is from genome assembly GCA_946479205.1 of uncultured bacterium. The sequence goes on from CAMLFJ010000088.1 coordinate 8,365, forward strand.
CGATCGCCAGGGACAGGGCCAGCCCCGCCACGAATCTCGTCACGCTGTGCATGAGTGCACCTCCGTCTCCGTTCGACTCGACGAGCCGGCCGGTCGGTTCTCGCGCGCGGCGCGAACCCGGAGCGCCCGGAGCACCGTCGAACGCCCAGCACCGAGACGGTGCGCAACTCGAACCTTCAAGGAGGCATTCATGATGCAGCGTGCTCGTACAGGTCGCATGGTTTCCATGATGGTGGCGGTCGCTCTCCTGGTGGCCGCGCTCGGCGCCGGGTCCCTGGCCGCGGCGGACGAGATGACGAGGCCGTTCACCGGCAAGGCGGTCAACGGCGGCACGGTCACGGTGGCCAAGCAGGGGGGCAAGACGACGCTCACACTCTCGAGTGACTTCCAGGTGCCGGGCTCGCCCGATCCGCACTGGCAGGTGGTGGACTCGAAGGGCGCCGCGTACCTGCTCGACCGCCTGAAGCTGAAGGACGACCGGATCAACACCCGCATCGTCGTCCCCGCATACGTCCCCGACATCGCCAAGGTCCAGATGTACTGCGCGTGGGCCGAGGTGGTCCTGGGTGAGGCGCCCTTCAGCCAGCCCATCGTGGCCGACAACCGGTAGTCCGACTCGATTCGCCGGCCGGTCGGGCTCCAGGCCCGGTCGGCCGGCTCCCCACTCGATCCGACCAAGAGGAGGATTCCCGATGCGGTGGCTCAAGACGGCGGTCACGGTGGCCCTGGGCGTGGCGGTGCTGGGTGTGGCGACGGTGGACGTCGCGCAGGCCCAGCTCGCGAACCGGAAGGAGCTCACTCTCGAGGGCGCCCGGCAGGTCATCGCGGCCGCCACCTCCGAGGCCCGGCGCGGGCGCGTGGGCGGAGTGGTGGCGGTCGTGGACGCGGGGGGCAACCTGATGGCGCTGGAGCGACTGGACGGCACGTTCGCGGCGGGCGCCAACA
>CAMLFJ010000089.1 GCA_946479205.1 uncultured bacterium
CACCCAGTAAGGGCATAACGTAGTGAAATAAAGAACATTCTGCCGGAAGATTCGCTTGACAGGTGGTCGGACCATCAGTAGGGTAGCGCCCACGCTGCGGGCTCGCCTGGCGAGGCCCACGAGCGGATGGCTTTCCTTGACGCCGCTGGCGAGCCGGGGGGGAGTCTACTCGGTCCTGATCGCGGCAGGAGGTTCCGCAATGCCTGCAAAGCTTTTCGTCGGCAATCTCTCCTTCCAGGCGACAGAAGAAGACCTGCGCGAGCTCTTCCAGCAGGCCGGGACGGTCGAATCCGTCCGCATTGTCACCGATCAGTTCACCGGCAGGCCCCGCGGCTTCGGCTTCGTCGAGATGGCGACCAAGGAAGAGCTCGCCAAGGCGATCGAGATGCTAAACGGTCGACTGTTCAGGGATCGCAACCTGGTCGTCGACGAGGCGCGGCCCCAGCCTCAGCGGAGCGGCGGCGGTGGCGGTGGCGGGCCCCGCGGTGGCGGCGGTGGAGGGCGGCCCGGGGGCGGGGGCGGAGGCGGCTGGCGCCGGTAAGCGACTCTACGACCCCGGGGAAAGCGGGTAGGTTCCCCGGGGTTTTTTCTCGTGCTAGAGTACTCGCCATGTGGAGAGTCATTGAGGAGACGACTCATGGGTGACCCGCGTCCGGCACCGGGCTTCGTGAAGCGCATCGGCGCAGTCGTCGACACCCGTCGGGGCGTGACGTTCAAGACGCTCAAGTCGGAGAGCCTCCTGAATCGCCTCGCCGGCGAGACGATGCCCTTCGGCTGGACCGTGAACCCGTTCCGCGGGTGCGAGCTGGGGTGCCGCTACTGCTACGCCCGGCCCACGCACGAGTACCTGGGGCACGGCGACCCCGAGGAGTTCGAGGAGCGCATCTACGTGAAGGAGGCCGGCGCGGCGAGGCTGCTGAGCGGCCTGATCCGGGCCCGCGACACCGGGCAGGAGATCGCCATCGGCACCGCGACCGATCCGTACCAGCCGGCGGAGGCGCGCTTCGCGGTGACCCGCGGCGTGCTGGAGGCGATGGCGCGGGTGCCCGGTCTCCGCATCGGGCTCACCACCAAGTCCAGCGGCGTCCTGCGCGACCGCGAGCTCCTCTCCCGCATCGCGCGGTCCTCGGATCTGTGGGTGAACGTCTCGCTGATCTCGCTCGACGCCGCGCTCCTGCGGCAGCTCGAGCCCCGGGCGCCGCGGCCCGATCTGAGGCTCGAGGCGGTGCGTGCGCTCTCCGCCGAGGGCGTCCGATCGCGCCTCTTCCTCATGCCGGTGCTCCCGCTGCTGACCGATGGCGACGCGGGCCTGCGCGAGCTGCTGGCCGCCGCCCTCGCGGCGGGCGCGCGCGAGGCGATCTCGCAGGCGCTCTTCCTGCGAACCGAGATGACGTGGCGCTTCTTCCTCGACTTCGTGGCGCGGGAGTTCCCGTGGGCGCTCGCGCGCTACCGCGCGCTCTACCCGGTGCCCGGGAATGCCCCGCGCGCCTACCGGGAGGAGATCGACCGCCGGGTGGCGCGGCTGGCCACCGAGGTCGGCTTCCCGGCCCGCACCCGCGACGATCGCGTACGGACCGAGGCGCCCGCGCGACCGCGCCAGCTCTCGCTGATGTGGTGAGGGCGGTCCGGCCTCAGTCGAACAGGCTGCCCTGCTCGGCGGCGGCGGGCGCGGGCTCGGCCTCGACGACGGGGGAGAGGCCGTCCTGCTCGATCAGCGGCCGGAACTTCTCGTAGAGCTCCTGTAGCTTGGCCACGTAGTACGCGGTGTTCTCGTCGGGCGCGGTCGGGCTCCACTCGGTCGCGAGCTTGGCCGCCTCGTTGACCGAGACCCGTTTCGAATCGCCCGTCACATAGTAGGAGATCTGATCGCCCGGCTGGTACGACCGGCTCGAGCCCTGGGCCAGCTCGTAGGCCGCGCCCACATTGCGCGCGCCCGCCTGCAGCTTCTGGCGATACACCCCGAGCGACTCCTGGAGGGTCTCCGTCTTCATGAATTGCTTGAGGGGCACGCGGTGGGCCCGGAAATCCTCCTCCCAGCGGCGCGCCAGGGCCGGGATCTCGTCGCGGCGCCCGGTCAGGAGCAGGCGGAACATCTCCTCCATCCACAGCCGCTGGAAGAGCTCGATGCCGCGCGAGCGCAGGCCCGAGCCCTTGATCAGGAGCTTCCCGCGCTCGTCGAGCACCACGTAGTTCTTCATCTTGTAGCTGAACATCGCGACGTAGCGGCCGTCGAGCTCGAGCTGGATTCCCTCCGGGAGCACGGCGGAGAGCTCGCTCACCAGGTGCTCCTCGGAGACGGCCGCAGCGGGGGAGACGGCCGCAGCGGGGGAGACGGCCGCGGCGGGGGAGACGGCCGCGGCGGGGGGAACGAAGTAGATGCCGTCGGTGTCCACCTCGACCACGGTGGCGCCCAGCTCCCCGAGCCGGTCGAGCAGGGCCTGCACCAGGCGCCGCCCCTCGCCGGTCACCCGGTTCGCCACGTCGAAGTCGTTCCAATGCCCCTGCGAGAAGGCGAGGTAGCCGTAGAACGAGTTGATGAAGATCTTGAAGGTCTGCTGGAGCGCGTTCAGGAAGATCCGATCCTCCGGGGCCGCCGCCTCCCGGGCCAGCCGCTTGGCCGAGACCCGGAACTCGCGCAAGTCGCGGAGCAGGGAGGCCCCGACCCCGAGCCGGTCGGAGGCCGGGAAGAGATCCTGCCCGAGCATCAGCGACGGGTAGAGTGAGGTCACGTCCACGTGCAGCACGCCGCGGGCCACCCCCTGCTGGAACACCGCGGTGTAGCCGCCCGCGACCCCGCGGCCCTGGCCGGGCGCGGGCACCGCCTGGCGGCGGTGCAGGTACTCCCGCATCAGCAGCGCGTCGATCTTGGTCGCGTTGCCGCGCAGCACGGTGGTCTGGTAGTCGAACGGTAGGGCCTGCGCCTGCACGAAGTAGGGCGGCGACAGGATGGCCGAGATCGCGAGCGTCTCCAGCACGTCGTCGCGCGCGTAGGCCATCAGCCGGGCCGGGTCCTCGACGAAGATCCGGGGGATCTCCTCGGGCGGGAGATAGGTCCGGTCGGGCGCGGCCACCCCGAAGTGCCGCGCCACGTCCTTGAGACCGTAGGACTCGAGGTCCCGCGCGCCCACGTCGTAGAGCTGGGCGAGGATCCAGGTGTCCACGATGTGGCGGCCGATCACCCCGTAGCGCCGGTAGCCGATCGCGCGCTCGGCCACCTGCATGCGCGAGGGATACCCGCGCAGCACCGAGCCGTCGCGGCCCCACGCGAGCGGGACGCGGTACCGCCGCGCCCGCGCCTCCAGGTACTCGAGGTCGAAGCGGAAGATGTTGTGGCCTTCCAGCACGTCGGGATCGCGCTCGCGGAGGATGCGCGAGCACTCGGCCAGGAGCTGGGCCTCGGACATCAGGGCGCCCGACAGCACGGTGGAGAACCCGGTGGAGTCGGCCATCGCGATCGCGATGATGCGGTCGGACTCGCGGGCCGCGTTCGGGAACTCGAAGCCCGGGGCGGTGGTGACCTCGATGTCGAGCGCCATCCGCCGCAGGTCGCCGAAGCCCATGCCGAGGAACGAGGTCTTCCCGGAGCGCAGCAGGAACTGGTGCACCGGATCGTTGAGGAACCGGTAGGGCGCCTCGGGAGCCCCCGCGCTCTTGCCGGAGACGCGCAGGCAGTGATCCCGCACCCGGAGGGCCTGCGACCACGACGGGCATTCCGCGAGCCAGCGGTAGACCCCGGCCCCGTCGAGCGGCGTCACCTCCACGTCGCCCTTGAGCTCCTTGAGGAGATCGGGATCGGCCAGGAGCAGGAACGGCCGGAACGGCTCGTCGGCGGTGGTCACCGCGCCCTCGCTCCGCGTGTAGACCGTGACGTGGCTCTCCGCGGAGCGGAAGGCGAGCAGGCCGCGGGCCGGGTCGTGCCCGAAGAGGAGGGGATTGTCGTAGAACGGCAGCGGGATCGAGGTCAATTGAGCAGGCCGCGGAGCCGGTGCAGCTCCTTGCGGGCGGTCACGTAGCGCGGCTCCAGCGCCAGCGCGCCCTCGAGCTCCCGGATCGCGGCGAGGATCTCGTGACGCTTGACGTGGATCCGCGCCAGGTTGAAGTACGGATAGTGGCGCGGCTCGTAGCGGGCCGCCTGCTTCGCGCGCTCGAGCCAGGTCACCGCTTCCTCCTCGCGCCCGAGCTCGATCAGGTACGCGCCGATGTCGTTGTAGGGGTTCCCGAAGTCGGGGTCCACCGAGATCGCGATCTTGCACTGGGCGATCGCATCCTCGGGCCGCCCCTGGTAGCTGTACGCCCAGCCGAGGAAGGTGTGGGCCTCCGCGGTCGGGTGCAGCGCGATGGACCGCTGGTAGTGCGCCACCGCCTCCTCGAGGCGCCCCTGCATCTGCGCCTCGTACCCTTGCTGGAAATGGCGCTGCGCCTCCGCGCGCGTCTCCCTCGACGGCTCGTCGGTCATGTGCCCCGCTCGTGCTCCGGCGGCTCTTCGCGCTCGTTCGTCTCCCGGATGGTCGGGCGCCTCCTGGCCGCATTCTACCGCAGCGTCCGTGCGCGAGCGCGCCGACGCGCAGTCTCCTGGTATGCTCGACCCGTGTACCGGGTCATCGCGGTGGTGATGGCGGCGACACTCCTCGCGGGCTGCGCCGCGCACGCCCGCCAGATCGTCCGCTTCTCCAGCATCACGCCCGGCGCCCCGCTGACCATCGAGGCCACGATGGTCCGGCCCGCCGGCCCCGGCCCGTTCCCGGCGGTGGTGCAGCTCCACGGCTGCGCGGGCCTCGAGGCGCAGTCCTTCCGCTGGGCGCGCTGGCTCGCCGAGCGCGGCTACGTGGCCCTGGTGGTGGACAGCTTCGGCCCGCGGGGCGTCAAGGGGGACTGCCGCTCGGGGCCGGACGATCCGCCGATCACCGCGCGCTTCGACGACGCCTTCGGCGCGCTGCTCTACTTGCAGTCCCGGCCGGACGTGCGCGCGGACCGGGTCGCCGCGATCGGCTGGTCGCAAGGGGGCGTCTACGCCATGGCGGTGATCAACGGCCCGAGCCTCGATCGGGCCCGCCAGCGCGGCGTCGCGATGCCGACGATCGGATCCACGACGGGCGGTTTCGCGGCGGGCATCGGGGTGTATCCGGGCGGCTGCTTCTCCCTGGTCAACGAGCAGGTGGTCCGGCCGCTGCTCGTGCTCATCGGCGAGGCCGACGACTGGACGCCCGCGACCAAGTGCCGGGAGATGGTGGAGGCGATGCGCGGCCGCGGCGCCGACGCCACCATCGTCACGTATCCGGGCGCGTACCACTACTTCGACGTGGAGGGGCAGCGGCTCGAGGTGCAGACGCAGGTGGAGAACGACAACCGTGCGGGCGGCTTCGGCGCCACCGTGTCCTACCAGGCGGAGGCCGCCTCGGACGCCCACCGCCGGGTCGAGGAGTTCCTGGCGCGGCACCTGAAATAGCCCGCCGCGTTGCCAGCGCCGGGCCGCGCGTGCTAGCGTGATTCGGCACGCACGTCATGGACGCATCGGTCGAGATCGTCAAGCATCTGCTCCCCTCGGTGGTGTACATCCACGCCGAGGTCCCCTCGAACCATCCCTCCACCCGCATCCTGGGTGATGAGCGGATGGGGACCGGGACGGTGGTGGATCCCGCGGGCCTCATCCTCACCGCCAACTACGTGGTCATGGGCGCCGAGACGCTCCAGGTCACCCTGGGACGGGGGCGGGCGCTCAAGGCGGAGATCGTCGCCCAGGACTTCGAGATCGGGCTGGCCCTGCTCCGCGTGAAGCGGCAGGGACTTCAGGCCGCGCCCATCGGAGATTCCGAGACCCTCACCCGCGGGGAGCCGGTGTTCGCGATCGGGTCCACCGGGCCCCGCGAGCGGCGCGTGGCGGGCGGTCTCGTCACCCACCTCGGGGAGTTCGAGGAGTACTGGGAGTACCTGCTCGAGCGCGGGATCGTCTCGAGCGCCTCCAATCCCGGCTTGGGCGGCGGCCCCCTCTTCACCCTGAGCGGCCGCATGGTCGGCATCGTCCTGCTGAATCTCAACGGGATCGCGCGCTGCTCGCTCGCCATCCCGGGCGAGTACTACCACCGCAACCAGCAGGAGTTCATGCGCTTCGGCCGCGTGGTGAGCCGGCCGCAGCGGGCCTGGCTGGGCGTCTTCGCCCACGTGCTGGAAGAGGGCGTGGTGGTGGCCGGCCTCGTGCCGAACGGACCGGGCGCGCGCTCCGGAATCCAGGAGGGCGACGTGATCGTCTCGCTGGACGCCCAGGAGGTCCCGACGCGCAAGGAGCTCTACCTCTCGCTCTGGAAGCACGCGCCGGGCGAGAAGATGACCCTCGAGGTCATGCGCGACAACGAGGTGCGCCGGCTGTCGGTGACCGGCGGCGACCGCGCCGACTTCTACAAGCAGACATCCTGATTCACGCAGTTCGACAAAGGGGTCCCCATGGATCTGGGCATCAAGGGCAAGACCGCCCTCGTGGTGGCGGCGAGCAAGGGCATGGGCAAGGCGAGCGCGCTGGGGCTCGCCGCGGAAGGCGCGCGGGTCGTGATGTGCGCGCGCGGCGAAGCGGCGCTCCACGATGCGGCCGGGGAGGTCAAGCGGCAGACCGGCGCGGAAGTGCTGGCCCTGACCGCGGACGCGAGCCGCGCCGCGGACATCTCGAAGGTGGTGGCGGAGGCCAACCGGGCCTTCGGCGGCGTGGACATCCTGGTGGCCAACGTGGGCGGGCCGCCGCCCGGCCCCTTCGAGGCCATGACCGACGAGCACTGGACCAAGGCCTTCGAGCAGGTCCACCTCTCGACGGTGCGCTTCATCCGCGAAACGCTGCCCCACATGAAGAAGTCGCGCTGGGGCCGCATCCTCGCCATCCAGTCGAGCTCGGTGAAGCAGCCGGTGGACGGCCTCGTCCTCTCCAACGGCATCCGGCCCGGGATCGCGGGCCTCTTCAAGACCCTCGCGGGCGACCTGGCCAAGGACAACATCACGGTCAACCTGGTGCTGCCCGGTCGCATCCTGACCGACCGGTTCATCGAGCATCAGACCGACCGGGCCAAGCGCGCGGGCATCACGATGGAGCAGCAGATGGCGCTGTCCTCCGCCGACATCCCGATGGGGCGGATCGGAGCGCCGGAGGAGTTCGCCGCGATGGTGGTCTTCCTCGCCTCCGCGCGCGCGTCCTACATCACGGGCACCGCGGTGCAGGTGGACGGCGGGCTGATCCGGAGCGTCGTGTAGCTCCGGCCGCGTGGATGGGAAGCGCGGGCTCGTGATCGGCGCGCTCAGGACCGCGGCCGCGAACTTCCGCGCCCGCCGCGGGATGTTCCTGGCTTCGGGGCTCGCCTTCAACTTCATGGTGGGCCTCATCCCGGTGCTCTTCTTCTTCGTGTCGGTGGCCGGCTTCGTGCTGAGCCGGCGCACCGTGATGGACGCGGTCCTCAACCAGCTCTCCGCGATCGTCCCGGTGTACAAGAACGAGCTCCACGAGGCCCTCGCCGCGATCATCCGGCGACGCCGCCTCTCGGGCCTCCTCGGCACCGCGGTGCTGCTCGTCTTCGCGAGCCAGCTCTTCAACTCGATCCGGGTGGTCCTGAGCGACATCTTCGGCTTCCGGGGCGGCCCCGGCTTCCTCCGCGGGATGCTGCGGGACATGGTGATGGTGGTGGCGATGGGCGTGCTCTTCCTCGGCAGCCTCGTGATCAGCGACGTCTTCGGCTGGCTCAAGATCCTGCTCTTCCAGACGATGGGGATCCCGTCCCAGTGGGTGCGCTCCTGGTCCCTCGCGCTGGCCCTGACGCTCAGCACCGCCTTCTTCTTCGTCCCCTACCGCTACTTCCCCCACCGCCGGGTCCCGGTGGGCGCGGCGCTCGCGGGGGCCCTCCTCGCCGCGGTCCTGTGGGAGGCGGCCAAGCAGCTCTTCCGCTGGTACATCCTCTCCTTCGGGGTCTACGACCAGGTCTACGGCCCCCTCGGCGTCCTGGTGGCGCTGGCCATGTTCGCCTACTACTCGGGCGTGGTCTTCATCCTGGGCGCGGAGTTCACCGCCGCCCTGATGCGGACCAGCCGCGGCTGATCTGTGCTAGGGTGATGCGGTCATGGCCGACCCCCTCCGCCCGCCCCTTCACGGCGTGCGGGTCCTTGAGCTGGCCCACCTGATCGCGGGACCCATCTGCGGTATGTATCTCGCCGACATGGGCGCCGACGTGGTGAAGGTGGAGTCGCGGGAGGCGCCCGACGCGGGGCGCTCGGTGTACCCGCGCGCGGTCCGCAACGGCGAGGGCGTGCTCCACCTCACGGTCAACCGCAACAAGCGCGGCATCTGTCTCGACGTCAAGCAACCGGAGGGCCGGGACGCGTTCCGCCGGCTCGCCGCGTGGGCCGACGTGATCATCGAGGGCTTCCGCGGCGGGGTGGCCGAGCGGCTCGGCATCGACTACGACTCGGTCAAGGGCGTGAACCCGCGCCTCATCTACTGCTCGATCTCCGCCTTCGGGCCCGACGGCCCCTGGCGCGAGAAACCCGGTCTCGACTCGCTCGCCCAGGCTCTCGGCGGCCTCATGGCGATCACCGGCGAGCCCGACGGCGGCCCCGTCCTCTGCGGGGCCCCGGTGGCCGACACTCTGGGCGGTATGCTCGCGATCCAGGGCATCCTCACCGCGCTGATCGCGCGCGCCGACAGTGGGCAAGGCCAACGAATAGACGCGTCGCTGCTGAACGGCATGCTCTTCGCCCACACCGCGCGGCTCTCCGTGTTCCACGAGACCGGCGAGGCGCTGCCGCGCTACGGGAGCGGCCATCCCGAGATCGTGCCCTACCAGTCGTTCCAGGCCGCGGACGGGTGGATCTTCGTGGCCGCGTGGGTGGACCGCCTGTGGCTGCCCTTCTGCAAGGCGGTCGGCATGGACGCGCTCGGCTCCGACCCGCGCTTCGCCACCCGAAAGGACCGGCTCGCCCACCGCGGAGAGCTGGAGGCGATCCTGACTCCGGTGTTCCGCGCGCGCCCGGTCGCCCACTGGATGGAGGTGCTCGAGCAGGCCGACGTGCTCTGCGCGCCGGTCAACGACTATCCCATGCTGGTCCGGCACCCCCAGGTGGTGGCGACCGGCTTCATCACCGAGCAGAGCCATCCGCGCGCGGGCACCTTCAAGACGGTGGCGACCCCGGTGAAGCTCGAGAAGACCCCGGGCACCATCCGCACCCCGGCGCCGCGGCTGGGCGAGCACAGCCGCGACGTGCTCGCCGAGGCCGGCTTCACGACCGCGGAGATCGAC
>CAMLFJ010000090.1 GCA_946479205.1 uncultured bacterium
TTCCTAAGATACAAGGGGGGCGCAGCCCCCCTCCGAGTAATTAGCGAGCGAGGAACTTGCGGACGCCGGCCGCGATGCCGTCGGCGTCGAGGCCGTGCTTGGCGTAGAGGCCCTTGTAGTCGCCCGACTCGCCGAAGGTCGTCACCCCGATCCGCTTCATCGGCGTGGGCATCGCCTCGCCGAGCAGCTCCGCGACCGCGCTGCCGAGGCCCCCGTGGATGCTGTGGTCCTCCACCGTCATCACGTGGCCGGTGCGCCCGGCCGAGCGGAGGATGGCCGCCTCGTCGAGGGGCTTGATGGTGGCGACGTTGATGACCTCGGCCTGGATGCCGTCGGCCGCGAGCTTCTTGGCGGCCTCGAGCGTGTTCCAGACCGGCCCGCCGGTGGCGAGCAGCGTCACGTCGTGGCCCGGACGCAGCACGTCCGCCTTGCCGAACTGGAAGCGGTAGGCCGCGTCGTGCACCGGCTCGAGGTTCTGGCGGGTGAGCCGCAGGTAGAGCGGACCCGGGTGCTCGACCGCGAAGGCCACCGCCTGCTTCGTCTCGAGCTCGTCGGCGGGCTGGATGATCGGGATGTTCGGCAGCGAGCGCAGGCAGGCGATGTCTTCCAGGCCCATCTGGGTGTAGCCGTCCTCGCCGATGGCCACGCCGACGTGGGTGCCGACCAGCTTCACCGGCGCGTCGCTGTAGGCGACCGAGACCCGGATGGTCTCGAAGCGGCCGACCAGGAAGCAGGCGAAGGAGCACGCGAAGGGCACGCGCCCGGCGAGGGCCAGGCCCGCGGCCACCCCGATCATGCCGGACTCCGCGATGCCGAGGTTGAAGGCGCGGCCCGGATACTTCTTGGCGAAGCCGGCGGTCATCGTGGACTTGGAGAGGTCGGCGTCGAGCGTGACGATGCGCTCGTCCTTCGCGCCGAGCTCGATCAGCGCTTCTCCGAACGCGGCGCGCGAGGCCTTGGCCGCCATCACTTCTTCCCCAGCGCGGAGAGCTCCGCGATGATCGGCGCGGCCCATCCCGGCAGCGGGCTGCCCGCGATCTCCTGGATCGCGCGCACCGCTTCCTCGGGCTTGGGCGCCTTGCCGTGCCACTCCGGGTCGTTTTCCATGAAGGACACGCCCTTGCCCTTGATCGTGTGGGCCACGATGAACGTAGGCCCGCCCTTGGTGGCCTCCGCCTGGTCGAGCGCCTTGTCCACCTGGGCGATGTCGTGGCCGTTGACCTCGACGACCGGCCAGCCGAAGGACTTGAGCTTGTCGGTCACCGGCTCGAGGTCGAGGATCTTCTTGACGAAGTTGTCGAGCTGGATCCCGTTGTAGTCGAGGATGACGCAGAGGTTGTCCAGGTGGTGATCGGGCGCCCCCAGCTTCGGGGCGGACATGAGGCTCTCCCAGACCTGGCCCTCCTGGCTCTCGCCGTCGCCCATCACGCAGTAGACGCGCGCGCCCTTGCCCGCGAGCTTGAGCCCGAGCGCCATGCCCATCGCCACCGAGAGGCCCTGGCCGAGCGAGCCGGTGGCGGCCTCGATGCCCGGGAGCATCACGCGGTCGGGATGGCCCTGCAGCGGGCTGCCGAGCTTGCGCAGGGTGAGGACGCGGTCCATCGGGAAGTAGCCCGCCCGGGCCATGCAGTAGTACTGGGCAGGCACGCAGTGGCCCTTCGACAGCACGAAGCGGTCGCGATCCTCCCACCGCGGCTGCTTGGGGTCGTAGCGCATGCGGTTGAAGAAGAGGGTGGTGAGGATGTCGATCACGGAGAGCGAGCCTCCGGGATGTCCCGATCCCGCGTGGGTGAGCATCCGGATGATCTGCGCCCGCCCTTCGCGGGCGATGGATTCGAGCTTCGCCAGGTCCGGATTCGCCATCAGTCCAAGCCCTCCATGAAGCCTGCGATCGCATCCACGTGCACGCCGCTCACCGCGATCGCGGGGGCGTACACGACCTCGTCGGCCGCCCACAGCGGGGTGCCGCGCGCGTCCTTGGTGGTGCCGACGACGGCCGCCAGCAGCCGCGTCACGTTGTCGTTGATCCGGATCGTGTTCGCCTTGAGCGGTCCCGCGATCCGGCCGTCGCGGATGATAAAGGAATCCCCCACCACCGTACAAGTGAAGTCACCGGCCCGCAACCCGTTGATCGGGTACGTGTACCAGATGCGGCCCACGTAGAGGCCGTTGCCCACGCGCGCGGCGAGATCCTCGAGCGACACCGGATCGGCGCCCTCGACGATGACGTTGGACGCCGAGGTGCCCGGGGTGCTCTCGAAGGAGCGGCCCGAGCCGCCGTCGCCGCGGAACCCGTTCCGCGGCGCGAGCGCGCCCGCCGCGGCGGCCGGATCCATCCCGAGCTTCTCGCGCGCGGCCGGATCGTGGAGCAGCCGCTGCGTGTCGTACCAGTGGCTGAGCAGCCCGACCAGCACACCGTCCTTGATCAGATCGGTGCGGCCGGTGGACAGCCCCTCGCAGGTGATCCCGCGCGAGCCGGCGAGCCCCGGCATCGCGCCGTGGTCGTAGATGCTGAGCCCCCGCGCGGCCACCACCCGCCCGAGCCGGCCCAGGAACGGCGTGCTCGACGAGTAGAAGGAGCCGGCCTGGCAGGAGGGGACGATCAGGTTGTTGCAGAGATCGGCCACCGGCTGCGGACCGAGGATCACCGTGTAGTCGCCCGACGGCACCCGCAGGCCGTCGATCGCGGCCACCGCGTTCGCGGCCGCCTCCGCGCCGGCCTCGTCGGTGAAGTGCTCGAGCCGCGTGGTGAGGGACCACCCGGAGCCCTTGGCGTCGCGCGCCTCCACCATGCCGGTGGCCGAGGCCGACATGAAGGCGCAGTCGTCGGCCTGGGGCTCGGGCATCGCGCTCGACGCGATCGCCACGCGCGACTGGAGAATGCTCACGTCCCCGCCCAGGATGAGCCCGAGCCGCTTGAGGCCCGCCTCGTCGGGCGACAGGTCGGCGAGCCGCGACGACGCCATGAAGGCGCGCAGCCCGCCGGTGATCACCTTCCAGCCGGCCTCCACGAGCTCGGCGTCCTGCACGCTCATGAGCCGCAAATCGTGAAAGGTCGCGAGCGCCCGCGGCGCGCCGGTCGGTCGCGGCAGGGACCGGAACTCGGGGTCGTGCACCGCGGCCTGCCGCGCCTTCGCGAGCGCGCGCTGCGCCCCCTCCTGCGTCAGATCGCTCGGCTCCGAGCCGAACCCGATCAGCGGCCGCCCGTCGGGGCCGTCGAACACCGCCTGGACGCCGAGCCCCGCCATCTCGGTGGACTTGGGCTCCTCCACCCCGTTGCAGGGAATGTGCGAGGTGTAGTTCAGGCGGGTGAACAACGAGCGGTTGAACGCGGCGAAGACCTCGACCTCGCGCACCCCGGGCTCGGCGCGGAGGCGGGCCAGCGCCTCCCGGACCGCCCGCGCGAGATCCACGCGGTCAGGCCCCGCCGGTCACGATCGCGCGGCTGCGCAGGGTGGGGCCGCCGTTGCCGAGCTTGCGCGTCTGCATGGGCTGGCCCTTGCCGCAGTTGGGAATCGGGTAGAGTCGGAAGTCGCGCCCGACCCCGTCCACGTGCATCAGGAAGTCGCGGCTGTCCGCCATGATGCCGCCGTCGCGGTAGAGGCGCCCGATCCGGCCGCGCTCGATCTCGTACACCTTGCGGGCGGTGATGCGGAAGTTCTCGCGGCTCTCTGCGATGGAGGGCGTGCGGTGGCCGACCAGGAAGTAGCCGTGGTCGATGTCCTTGATGAGATCCGCGGGGTCCGCGTCGCCCCCCGCGAACACGGTGGAGGACATGCGAACGAGCGGGACCAGCGAGGCGTCGGTGGCCTTCCAGTGCCCGTTGGGATCGCCGCCGAAGACCGCCGCGGTCTGCCGGCTGTTCATGAACCCGGTGAACACCCCGCGATCAATGTGGACCACCCGGCGGGCCGGCGTGCCCTCGTGGTCGTAGGCGTAGTGGCCGTAGCCGGGCAGGGACGGGTCGGAGAACGCGCTCACCAGCGGCGAGGCGATACGCTTGCCGAGCTGGGTGTCGTCGAGGCCGCGCAGCAGCCAGGAGCGCCCGGCGTAGGCGGTCTCCATCTTGAGCCCGCGGTCCAGCTCCACCGGGTGCCCGACGATCTCGTGGGAGAGCAACGTGTTGTAGTGCGGGTCGGTGACGACCGGCACTTCCCCGCCGGGGGCCACCAGCGCGGGGGCGGCGGCGAGCTCCACCGCGTCCCCCGCCATCGCCCGCGCGAACTCCGGGAAGGGCGGGAACTCGATCAGCGGCTCGGACACCCCGCGCTCCAGGATCTCCCAGCCGCGCTGGTGGCCGAGCACGTCGTAGATCTCCTGGCTGTTGTCGGCGCCGGTCGCCACCACGTAGCACATCCCCTGGGTGAGCGCGAACGACTGGTCGATGAGGGCGCCCTCCGAGGAGGCGAAGAGCTCGCGGCTCAGCTGGGTCATCGTGGAGATGTAGTTGTAGGACACGCTCGCGTGCACACCCGCGACCCGCCGGGACACCTCGGTGGTGAGGCGCTGCATGTCGTCGAGCGCGACGCCACGCGGGTCCACCTCGAAGACCGCCGGCACCACCTCCTGCCGCACCGCGATCGGATGCAGGCGGGTGTCGGTGAGGGCGTCGCCCAGGGCCCCGAACTTGCCCTTCACGTCCGCCTTCATCTCCGCGTTGGCCGTCGCGCGCCGGTAGGCGGCGAGCAGGCCCTCGCGCAGCAGCCGGGCCAGGTGCGGGACGTCGGCGGCGCCGAGCCCGCGGCCGAAGTAGCCCGGCGCGGTCATGCGCCGGCCCGCGAGCACACGGATCCCGAAGGCGAAGGCGTAGTCGTCCCCGGAGACCTTGGCCTCGCCGTTCTCCGCGCCCGCGAACTTGCCCTCGCTGACCTCGAGGCGCACGTCCGCGTAGTGGAGGTCCGCGAGCGCGCGGGCGTGGGTGGTGACCAGCTCGCGCACCATCGGCGTGACGGTCTCGATCAGCCGGGTCTCGATGCCGTGGGGCATGGCTCAGATCAGCGCGAACGGCTCGACCGAGACGCTATCGCCCGCGGCCACGTCGCCACGCTCCTCCTCGATCACCACGAAGCAGTTGGCCAGGGTCATCGAGGTGAGGATGCCCGAGCCCTGGGGTCCGGTGATGCGCACCTCCCAGCGCTCGCCCTGATAGGAGAGGATGCCGCGCTTGAACTCCCGCCGGCCCGCCTTCTTGCTCATCGGCTCCATCGCGACCGCGTGGAAGCGGGGCGGGAACAGCTCGCGGCGCCCGGCGAGCTTCCAGAGGGCGGGCCGCACGAACAGGTGAAACGTCAGCATCGAGGCCACCGGATTGCCGGGCAGGCCGAAGAAGTGCGCGGATCCGATCCGGCCCACCGCGAGCGGCCGGCCGGGCTGCATCGCGACTTGCCAGAAATCGATGCCTCCAGCGTCCTGGAGCACCGCCTTGACCAGGTCGTGGTCGCCCACCGACACGCCACCCGAGGTGAGCACGACGTCCGCGGTGGCGGCGGCGGTGCGCAGGCGGGCGTGCAGCACGTCGTAGAGATCGGGGACGATGCCGTGATCGGTGGTCTGCCCGCCCGCGGCGTGGACCAGGCCGTGCAGCGAGAAGCGATTCGAGTCGAAGATCTGGCCGGGCTTGCGCGGGTCGCCCGGCTCGGCCACCTCGTCGCCGGTGGAGAGGATCGCCACGCGCGGCCGCTGGTGCACGAGGAGCTGCGGGAGGCCGAGCGAGGCGGCGACCCCCAGCTCCTGCGGCCGCAGCGCGGTGCCGGCGGCCAGCACGACCGATCCGGCCTGCACGTCCTCGCCGCGATGGCGCACGTTGACCCCGGCGGGGCCGGGCCGGATGCGCACGGAGGGCCCGCTCCGCTCGACGATCTCCTGGGGGTACGCGGTGCCCCCGCCCGCGGGCATCGGCGCGCCGGTCATGATGCGCAGGGCCTCGCCGGGGCCGAGCACGCCGTCCCAGACCGCGCCCGCGGCCAGCTCGGCCACCACCGTGAGCTCGCGGCTGCCGTCCGAGGGGATGTCCTCCGAGCGCACCGCGTAGCCGTCCACCGCGGAGTTGGCGGTGGGCGGCACGTCGAAGGCGGCGCGCACGTCCTCCGCGAGGACGCGGCCGAGGCAGGCGCCCAGCGCCACCACCTCCGGCGGGGCGACCCGGGTCACCTGCGCGAGGATGTGCGCCTGCGCGTCCGCGACGGAAATCATCCCGCGCATTATACCGTGCCGCTCGCGCGCCCGCCCGCATCCCCCGCTCACGACGCGCGTGCTACGATACGCGCCGATGTCGCCGTCATGCCCTCAATGCGGCTGGGCGCCGGTCGACGCCGCGCGCTGCCCGCGCTGCGGCGTGGACGTGGCCCGTTACCGCGCGGACCTGGCCGCGGTGAGCGCGGTACCGGCTCCGCCGGTGGAGCCGCCGCCGAGCGCTCCGGCGGCCCCGGCGGTCGCCGCACCGCCCGCGACCGGGACCCCGCGCCCCGCCGGCTTCTGGATCCGCGCGGGGGCGGTGCTGATCGACGTGGTCCTGGTGATGGTGGCGGAGGTGCTGTTCGGGTTCGCCCTGTGGGCGGTCACCGACGATCGGCTGGCCTACGCGGCCTCGCGCGCCTTCCGCGTCCTGGCCAGCCCGTGCTACTTCGTGTTCCTGCACTGGGCGCGCGGCCAGACGCTCGGCAAGATCGTCTTCCGCGTGCGCGTCGTCACGCTGGCCGGCGGCCCGCTCCCGTTCGGGATCTCGGTGCTCCGCCATCTCGGCTCCTGGATCTCCGCGGCGATCTTCGGCGTCGGCTACCTGGTCGCCGCCTTCCGCACCGACAAGCGCGCGCTCCACGATCTCATCGCGGGCACCCGCGTCGAACACGTCACCTGAAGGAGACGTCATGGCGACCTGCCCGATGTGCCGCGCGCCTCACCCCCACCTCGGCTCCGCCCGGCCCCTGGCCGCGCTGCGCCGGGCACCGGCCCGGCTGGCCCGCGCGCTGCGGCGCGTCCCGCGGAGGCTGGTGGCCCGCCGGCCGGGACGAGGGGAGTGGGCGGTGGCCGAGGTGCTGTGCCACCTGGCCGACGCGGAGATCGCGCTCGCGTTCCGGATCCGCAAGGTCGCGGCGGAGCCGGGCGCCGCCCTGGTGGCGTGGGACCAGGATCGCTGGGCGGATCACGGCGGCTACCGGCGCACGCCGCCGCGCGAGGCCCTCGCAACGTTCGTGGCGCTGCGCGGATCGAACCTCGCGTACGTCGGCCGGCTGAGCGCCGCGGTGAAGCGGCGGCACGGGCGCCACCCGGAGTACGGCCGCCTCACGATCCCCCAGATGCTCGCTCACTGGGCCGACCACGACCTCAACCACCTCGCGCAGATCCGCGCGGCGCATCGCCGCCTCGCCGGCCGCCGCCCCGGGCCGTGACCCTGCCGCTCGCGTTGCGGAACCGGCTCGCCGAGCTCATCCTGGAGGCGCTCCACGACGGCGCCGCGCGGCGCGGGCTCGAGGCGGTCGCCGCGGTCTGCGCCGATCCGCGCGCGCTCGGCCCCGCCGCGCCGCCCCCGGAGGGATTCCCCGCCGAGCTCTTCGAGAGCCGCGCCGACGGCTGGCGCATCCGCGCGGCCTTCGGGCCGCACGCCGCCGCATTCGGCGAGCGCGCGACCCGCGCCGCGCGCGCCCTCGCGGACCGGCCGCTCGCCCCCGCCGATCCCACGCGGCCGGTGGGCCTCGCGGAGGCGGCCACGCTCTTCGACGCCGGCCTCTACTTCGAGACCCACGAAGTGCTCGAGCCCTTCTGGATGCGAGCCGAGGGCGCGGAGCGCGAGGCGCTCCAGGGCCTCATCCAGGTCGCGGTCGGGTTCCAGCACCTGGCCAACCGCAATCTCGACGGGGCGCGCGCGCTCCTGCGCGACGGCGCCACCAAGCTGGCGGGACACGCGATCCACGGGCGGGGCCTGGACGGCCGCGATACCGGCGCCTTCGCGGCCGCGGTGGCCCGGTGCCTCGCCGAGATCATCGCGCTCGGAGCGGAGGCGCCCGCGCGGTTCGACTGGAGTCGGGTGCCCCGCTTCCCGGCGGGGAACTGAGCCGCGATGGCGCGTCTGCACGCGCTGCCCGACGCCGCGGAGATCGCGAAGCGTCGCAAGCTGCTGCCGCCCGGCCGGTTGCTCGAAGCCTGGCCCGACCTCTACGTCGCGGGGCAGGCGTGGGTGGGCGACGAGGCCCGCGCGCTGCTGGAGACGGTGGGCGGCGCGCTCGCGGTGAAGCTCTCGGTGGACGCCTCCGCGGTGCCCGTCTACTACGGCCCGCGTCTCTCGGACGTGGAGTCCCTGCCGCTCGAAGAGTCGCTGCGGGCGCGGGTGCTGTCGGCGCGCGGCATCGCGGTCGCGTGGATCAGCTATGACCAGTTCGGCGAGCGGACGGTCTACGAGCCGACCGGACCCGCCGATCCCATCTTCTACCTGCGGCGGCCCGGCGGCACCGCCGCGCACATCTGGCGCCTGTTCCGGACGAAGCCGGAAGCGCGCGTCTACATGGCCGAGTACTATGGCCACGACTCCGAGGGGCGGGACTGGGCGGAGACCTTGCCCGCGGAGACGTTCGACGAGCTGCTCGCGCGCCACCGCGCGGGCTGATCGCTCACCGAAAGGAGTCACGCGATGGATCTCGGGCTCAAGGGCAAGACGGCACTGGTGACGGGCGGCAGCAAGGGGATCGGCCGCGCGGTCGCGCAGTCGCTCGCCGCGGAGGGCGCGCGCGTGATGATCTGCTCGCGCGACGCGGAAACCTTGAAGCAGGCGGCCGCGGACGTCGAGCGCGCGACGGGCGGGCGCGTGGAGGTCCTCTCCGCGGACCTGAGCACGCCCGCCGAGGTCACGCGGGTGGCGAAGGACGCGATCGCGCGGCTCGGCCGCCTCGACATCCTCGTGAACAACGCGGGCGCGATCAAGGGCGGCGATTTCCTCGCGACTCCCGACGCGGAATGGCTCGACGGCTGGAGCCTCAAGCTCCTCGGCTACATCCGCATGGCGCGCGAGGTGCTCCCGCACATGCAGCGCCAGGGCGGCGGGCGCATCATCAACGTGGTGGGCGCGGCCGCGCGCAATCCCGCCGTCACCTACATGATGGGCGGCACCGCCAACGCCGCGCTGATCAACTTCACCAAGGCGCTCTCCGACCTGGCCGTGAAGTCGAA
>CAMLFJ010000091.1 GCA_946479205.1 uncultured bacterium
CGATCCCGAAGAGGAAGCGCCCGCCCGACACCTGGTCGAGGGTCGCCACCGCCTTCGCGGTCTGGATCGGATCGCGCTGGACGACCAGGCACACCCCGGTGGCGACCTGGAGCCGGGTGGTGACCGCGGCGGCCGCGGCGAGCGTGACGAACGGATCCATCACGTCGTAGTACTTCTTGGGCAGGTCGCCGCCCTGCGGGAACGCGGAGGCGCGCGAGAGCGGGATGTGGGAGTGCTCCGGCGCCCAGAGCGAGCCGAGCCCGCGCTCCTCCAGCGCCCGGCCGAGCGCGGCCGGGCCGATCGAGTAGTCGGTGAAGAAGATCGCCGCGCCTGCGTCCATGTGCCCTCCTCGGGTACCCGCGCGAATCTAACGCCGCGGGCGGGGCCGGTCAACCGGGCCCCGGCCACCGGGCCCGTTCAACCGTGCTAGGATGCCCGGCGAGTTGCGATCTCCCCAGGAGGACTCCATGGCAACGACGCTCATGGCTCGGCTGGCGCTGGTGGCGGTGATCGGCACCCTCTTCCTTCCCGCCGGCGCCGCGGCCCAGGAAACGATCCGCATCGGCTGCCCCACCAAGACCTACTTCCCCACCATCCTCGCCACCGTCGCGAAGGAGAAGGGGCTCTTCGAGAAGGAAGGCCTCCGGCCGGAGATCACCATCTATCGCGGCGGCGGCGAGACCTTCGAGGCGCTCGCCGCGAACTCGGCGGACCTCGGCCCGGTCGCCGTCCCGCTGGTCGCCACCTCCCGCAAGCGCGGCGTGCTCACCAAGATCGTCGGCGGCAACGGCGACGAGTGGTCGGGCTGGATCCTCGGGGTGAAGACCGCCTCCCCGATCAAGTCGGCCAAGGAGCTGGACGGCAAGAAGGTCGGCATCACCTCGGCCGGCTCCGGCACCGACACCCTCGCCCTCTGGGGCCAGAGCGAGCACAAGGTGACGTTCCAGCGGGTGCCGGTGGGCGGGGGCGGGCTCGTGCCCAACCTGCTCAACGACAACCTGGCCGCCGCGGTGATCTACTCCCCGCTCAGCTACCAGGTGGTCTCGGAGGGCAAGGTGCGCGTGCTGATGGACTTCGCGACCGCGATGCCGCCGAACCTCATCGGGGGCTGGGCCGCGACCGAGAAGAACCTGACCGAGCGGCGCCCCTTCATCCAGAAGGGGCTCAACGCGCTCTACGGCGCGCTCGAGTACATGCGCAACAACCCCGACTACGCGATCAAGACCATCGCGAGCAACAACGAGCTGTCGATGGAGATCGCCAAGATGGAGTACGAGAAGACCTTCCTCCGGCTCTCCCAGGATGGAAAGATGACGCTCGCCTCCGTGCAGAAGGCCATGGACCTGGCCGCCGCGAGCGGGGTGAAGGACATGGCGCCGGCCGCCGAGGTCTTCATGAACATGCCGATCAGCCCGACCAAGCCGTAGCGACGGACGATGCGCCGGCACGAGCGGTTCATCGTCGCCGCCGGCGTCCTCGGCCTCCTGGGCCTGTGGGAGGCGCTGGCCCGCCTGGGACGGCTCGACGCGAGCCTCGCGCCCGCGCCGAGCACGATCCTGGAGGCGCTGGGCCGGCTCCTCCGGCGTCCCGAGGTGCTGCAGAGCCTCGGGGTCACCGCGTGGGAAGCGCTCGCCGCCTTCGTGATCGCGGTGCCGGTGGGGCTGCTCATCGGCTTCACCCTCGCCGAGGTGCCGGGGCTGGGCGGCCTCCTCCGGCCCCTCGTCAACTTCCTGTTCGGGGTGCCCAAGTCGATCTTCCTGCCCGTCTTCATCCTCGTCTTCGGGGTGAGCATCCCGCAGAAGATCGCCTTCGGGGTCTTCACCACCATCTTCGTGCTGATCATGGGCGGCATCGCGGCGGTGCAGTCGGTGCCGCCCGAGCTGGTCACGGTGAGCCGGGTGTACGGGGCGACGCGACTCCAGATCATCCGGGAGATCTACCTCCCTGCGATGGCGCCCATCCTGCTCGAGTCGGCGCGGCTCGGCATGGTCTTCAACATCACCGCGGTGCTCCTGTGCGAGATCTACGGCGCGCGCGACGGTATCGGCTACCGCATCGCGGCGTGGGGCGAGAACCTCCAGATGCCCCAGCTCTACGCCGCGCTCGTGCTGGTGGCGGTGGCCGCGGTGGCGGTCAACGAGGCGCTGCGCCTGGTGGAGACCCGCCTCGGCGCGTGGCGGCAACGGTCGTGACCCGTTCGCTGGTCGCGATCCGCGGGGTGTCGCAGCGCTTCGGCGCGGACGGGGCCGGCGTGGTCGCGCTCGAGGGCATCGACCTCGAGATCCCGGATGGGCAATTCGTCTCGGTGGTCGGCCCCAGCGGGTGCGGCAAGTCCACCCTGCTCTCGCTCGTGGCGGGCCTGCGCGCGCCCTCGAGCGGCGCGGTCTTCTGCGACGGCGAGCCGATCACCGCCCCGATGCCCCGCAAGGTCGGGGTGATCTTCCAGGAGGCCAACCTCCTGCCCTGGCTCTCCGCGATCGACAACGTGGCGTTCCCCCTCAAGCTGCGCCGGGTGCCGAAGCGCGAGCGCCTCGAGGCCGCGGCGCGGATGCTCGCGCTGACCGGCCTCGCCGGCTTCGAGAGCCGGCTGCCGCACCAGCTCTCGGGGGGCATGAAGCAGCGCGTGGCGATCGCCCGCGGCCTCGTGCAGAACCCGGCGGTCCTGCTGATGGACGAGCCCTTCGCCTCCCTCGACGAGCAGACGCGGATGGTGCTGGGCGACGAGCTGCTCCGCATCTGGTCGGAGACGCGCAAGACGGTGCTGTTCGTGACCCACAGCCTCAACGAAGCGGTCTATCTCGCCGATCGCGTCGTCGTCCTGAGCGCCCGGCCCGGGCGCGTGGTGGACGACGTGGCGGTCGATCTGCCGCGCCCGCGCAGCTTCGCGATGAGCTCGAGCGAGCGCTTCGGGATCCTGAAGGACCGGATCTGGCAGCACATCAAGCACGCGGAGCGCCGGTGACCCGCCTGCGCCTCGGCCAGGCCGCGCTCTACCTGGGCATCCTCGCGGCCTGGGAGCTGCTGCCGCGCGCGGGCGTCGTCCCGCGCCTCTTCGTGCCGCCGCTCAGCGAGGCGCTCGGCACGCTCGTCGCCGACCGGCGCGAGTACCTGGGCAGCCTGCCCACCACCTTCGGCGAGATCGCGGTCTCCTACGTCATCGTCTGCGGCGGCGGCATCCTCGCGGGCCAGCTCATCGGCGCCTCGGCGGCGGCGCGGCGGATGCTGCTGCCGGTGCTGCGGAGCGCCTACGCGGTGCCGCTCGTCGTGCTCTACCCGGTGATGATGGTGTGGTTCGGCCTGGGCTCGGAGTCGAAGATCGCCTTCGCCTCGATCTACGCCTTCATCCCGACCCTGCTGACCGCGGTGGCCGGCGTGGCCGCGCTCAGCCCCGCGCTCGCCGAGACCGCCCGCGCGTTCGGAGCCACCCGCGCCCAGCAGATCCTCTACGTCTCCCTGCCCGCGAGCCTGCCGTCCATGGTGGCCGCGCTGCGCCTCGGGGGCGCGCTCGTGATCGTCGGCGTCATCGTGGCCCAGATGCTGGGCGCGGCCGACGGCCTCGGCTACCTGATCACCCGGCACCGCACCCTGCTCAACAGCCCCGGGGTCTACGCGGGCATCGTGCTCGTCCTCGGCATCACCGGCATGCACGAGATCCTTCTCCGCCGCCTCGAGCAGAAGGTGGCGGCCTATCGGCAGTCCTGACGCGAAGGAGATCCAGGCCATGGCCCAGCAGATCCTCCCCACCACGGTGGTCGGCAGCTATCCCCAGCCCGACTGGCTCGTCGACCGGGCGATGCTGTCCAAGGGCGTCCCGCGGGTGCGCATGCAGGCGATGTGGCGGGTGCCGGAGGCGCTGCTCGAGCAGGCGCAGGACGACGCCACCATCGTCGCGATCCGGGACATGGAGCGGGCCGGGATCGACATCATCAGCGACGGCGAGATCCGGCGCGAGAGCTACTCGAACCGCTTCGCGACCGCGCTGGAGGGCGTGGACGTGGACCGGCCCGCCCTCATCACCGATCGCTACGGCAACCAGACGCAGGTCCCGCGCGTGGTGGCCCGGGTGCGCCGGGCCCGCCCGGTGGAGCTGCGCGACATGCAGTTCCTCCGTCGCCACACCGACCGCCCGGCCAAGATCACCCTGCCCGGCCCCTTCACGATGGCCCAGCAGGCGCGCAACGAGTTCTACCGCGACGTGGAGGAGCTGGCCATGGACCTCGCGGCCGCGGTGAACATGGAGGCGCACGAGCTGCAGGCCGCGGGCGCCGACGTGATCCAGCTGGACGAGCCCTGGCTGCGCAACGATCCCGAGGGCGCCAAGCGGTACGCGGTGCCGGTGATCAACCGCGCGCTCGCCGGCCTCACGGTTTCGACCGCGCTCCATCTCTGCTTCGGCTACGCGGCGGTGGTGAAGCACCAGAAGCCCACCGGCTACTCGTTCCTGCCCCAGCTCGCGGGCACCACCGCCCAGCAGATCTCCATCGAGGCGGCCCAGCCCCGGCTCGACCTGGGGGTGCTCGCCGAGCTGTCCGGCAAGTCGATCATGCTCGGGGTGATCGACCTCGGCGATCCCGCGGTCGAGACGATCGACCAGGTGACCGCGCGCATCCGCGCCGGGCTCGCCCACGTCCCCGCCGAGCGGCTGATCCTCGCCCCCGACTGCGGGATGAAGTACCTGTCCCGCGAGACCGCGTTCGGCAAGCTCTGCGCGCTCAGCGCGGGCGCGCGCGCGGTCCGCGCCCAGCTCGCCTAACCCCCGCTCGCCCAGGAGGAGGAGTCCCATGCCCGTGCTGCTGACCGACGATCCCCGCCCCGGCGTCCGCCGGCTCACGCTGAACCGCCCGGAAAAGCGCAACGCGCTGAGCAACGAGCTGCGCGGCGCGATCCTCGACGCGCTGAAGGCCGCCGACGCGGATCCCGCGGTCCGCGTCTCGATCCTGCGCGGCGCCGGCCCCGCCTTCTCCTCCGGCTACGACCTCTCCGCCGACAACTCGGTGAACCAGCCCTACTACTCGCCCGGCGGCCCGGGACAGTGGGCCCGGCACGTGGTGGACGGGTGGTTCACGATCTGGGACCTGGCCAAGCCGGTGATCGCCCAGGTGCACGGCTACTGCCTGGCCGGCGGCAGCGAGCTGGCCGCGTGCTGCGACCTGGTCTACGTGGCCGAGGACGCGCGCATCGGCTACCCGCCCACCCGCCTCATGAGCCCGCCCGACAACCAGTTCCACCCCTGGCTGATGGGCATGCGCACCGCCATGGAGATGTTCCTCACCGGTGACGCGATCACCGGCGCCGAGGCGGCCGCGCGCGGCTTCGCCAACCGCGCGGTCCCGGCCGCGGAGCTCGAGACGACGGTGCTCGGCATCGCCGAGCGCATCGCGCTCGTGCCCACCGAGCTGTCCCAGATCAACAAGCGGGCCGTCCACCGGGCGATGGAGATCATGGGGCTGCGCGCGGCGATCCGGGCGGGCACCGAGCTACAGGCGCTCGCGTTCACCACCGCGGCCAGCCTCCAGTACCGCGCCCAGTTCAAGCGCGACGGTGGGAGCGTGCGCGATCTGCTGAGCCAGCGCGACGCCGCCTTCGGCGATTACCGCGAGCGCGACAAGCCGGGCTAGGCTCATCCGAATGGATGAGCAAACATCGAGCCTCGAGGAGGCCGCGAAATGAAGACATTCGTGGCGATGGCGCTGGCCGGGGTGGTGGCCGTCGCCGCGATCGGGGTGCCCCGGGCGTGGGCCGAGCACACGATCGTGCTGGGCCGGACCGACAGCACGCCGAGGACGCTCAGGATCGCGCCCGGTGACAAAGTGCGGTTCATCAACGCGACCGGCGGGAAGGCCCGGCTCTGGTTCTCGGACGGGCTCCGGCTAGTCGTGGAGCCGGGCGGGAGCGTGGTGAAGTTCGACCGACGCGGAACCTACGACTACAGCGTGTCCGTGAGCGAGACCAAGGCCAGCGCGCACAACGGCGAGGTGGTCGTCGACTGAGGCGGTCGCCTCGCGCGGACCGCCGCTCAGCGCCACCGGTGATGCCATTCACCGCCCCAGACCCACCAGGGACGCGGCGCGACGACCACCGCCGGCGGAGGAGCCACGTAGATGCCCGCGGCGGGGGGAAGGGGCTGCGTGTAGACCGCGCAGCCGCCAAGCAGCAGCGCGCCGAGCAAGAATTCGATCGTCCTTCTCATGACCAGCACCTCCTGCCCTTGAGACGCGGCGGGAGGCCCGGCAGTTTACGACCCCACGAACCCGATGTAGGCGCCGGCCGCGTGCGGCGGCGGCACCAGCAGGGCGCGCTCGCCGGTGTTGCGCACCCCCTCGACCACGTCGGGGACCCGGTGGTCGGCCAGCGCGCGCGCGGCCGCCGCGAGATCGCGCGTACGGTGCAGCACCTGGAACGGCCCTGGGCCGCGTCGGGCCAGCGCCTCCGCGGCCGGGCCCGGCTCCATGGGCTGGGCCACCGTGAGCCCGGTGGGGCCGAGGTCGAACACCGCCATGTCCGCCTTGATCACCGCGCCCCGGTGGATCGCGGGCACCGGCCGCCCGAGCACGCGCGCGTAGGTGCGGGCGGACGCGGCCACGTCGGGCACCGCCACGTACACGCGCTCGACGCGCGTGACGCCGTTCGGATGCCTCGGCAGGGTCGCCGCGTGCGCCTTCCGCTCCGCGAGCGGGGTCAGGTGCTGGATGAAGAAGATCGGCAGGGCATCCCGCGGGCCCAGAAACGCGGCGTGCCACCGCAGCTCCTGACCCTGCAGGGAGCGCCGTCCCCCATCTCGGATCTCGCCCACGTCGACGCCGCGCGCGCGCATCGCGGCGACGTCCGCGGCCAGGTCGTCGCTCTGCAGTGCCACGATCCGGAACCCGCCGCCTTGATCCAGATACTCGGCGAGGCCCGCGTCCGGGCTGCCGGGCACCACCGCGCTCCGATCGCGGATGCTCAGGATCTCGAGATAGTCCTCGTCGTGGAAGGCGATCGCGTTGTGGGTCGGCCGGCCGGTATGCGAGCCGCCGGGGTAGACGGTGAACCCGAGGCGCGTATAGGTTTCGATTCCCTTGGCCAGGTCCGGCACGCAGATCATCGCGTGGTCGATGCGGGTCAGCACGCGGGCGCCCCTAGCACGCCTTGCAAGGAGGGTAGTCGCGGTTGTACACGGGCAGCTTCAGGTACTCCTCCGGCTTGTAGGTCCAGAACTGCGAGATCGCCGGGAAGGTGTGGATGACGGTGTTCTGCAGCTCCCCGCCCTTGCGCTCGACCTTGCGGACGTAGATGTTCTGGACCGGATTGCCCCACTGGTCGAGCTTCACCGACCCGCGGGGCGCGTCGGGGATCTCGACCTTGCGGAACGCGGCCATGAACCTCTCGCGGTCCTCCACGTTGCCCCCGACCACCTTCGCGGCCTCGTTGATCCAGCGCGCGCTCGTGTAGCAGGTCTCCGCGAAGTAGGACGGCACCTTGCCGTACTTCTTGCGGTAGTCCGCCACGAACCTCCGGTTGGCCGGCGTGTCGAGCGCGGCGCTGAACATGAGGGGCGTGACGTAGCCGAGAGTCTCGTCGCCGAAGTTTGGCAGGATCGACTCATCCACGATCACCGCCCCGCCTATCACCGGGAGCTTGCCGTACAGTCCCGCGTCCCGGTACTGGACCGGGAAGCGGAGCGAGGACGGTACCGCCAGGATGATGAAGGCCGCGTCGGCCTCGCGCTTGATCTGGCTGAGGTAGGGGGCCAGATCGTTGGTGCCGAGCGGGGCCCACAGCTTCTGGATGATCTGCCCGCCCGCCTCCTCGAAGCTCCGCTGGAAACCACCCACCACCTCGTAGCCGAAGGCGTAGTCGCTCCCGAACACCGCGACCTTCTTGTAGCCCAGGGTCTTCGCCGCGTACTCCCCGAACGGGTGCGACGGCTGGCTCCCGGTCCACCCGAGGCGCACCACCCACTTCGACGGCTTCCGCTGGGTGAGATCGTCGGCCGCGATCACCGGGAAGATGGTGGGCATCTTGTATTCGTCGGCCTTCGGGGCCAGGGCGTACCCGATGTGCGCGAACACCTCGCCCACCACCATATCCACCTGATCGCTCTCGACGAACTTGCGGAACTTGGTGATGGCGGTGCCCGGATTACCCGCGGTGTCCTCGACGATCAGCTCGACCTTCCGGCCCGCGATCTGGTGCCCGGCCTCCTCCAGGTACATCTCGAACCCGTTGACGGTGTCGCGCCCGACCTGGGCGGCACCGCCGGTGAGCGGGGCCAGGAAGCCGATCTTGATCGGCTTCTTCGCCTGCGCGGCGGCGGGCGGCGAGAGGGCGATCCCACCGGTCAGGAGCAGCAGGCCCAGGAGCCAGATCGAGAGCGCGTGTCGTGAGCGCATGGCTATCTCCCCGCTGAGATGCTGGATTCTCCGGCGGCCAGCCGGGCGAACTGGCGCTTCATGCCGTTGACCTGCGCGAGATACCGGGCGACGTCGTGATCGCCGCACTGCTGGCCCGGGGTGAGGCGGAAGCCGCGGCGCGCGTGGGCGTCGCCCGCGCCCTCGCCGCAGAGATGGATGAGGGCGGCCAGGTCCTGCTTCTGGCGGGGCGTCGCGGTGACGATGCGCCGGCGCTCCAGCGTGCGCGCGACCATGCGATCGAGCATCGCCGAGGTCAGCTCGACCGCGTGGCTCGGCAGCACGCGCGTGTAGAGCCCCCGGAACCAGCACTCGTCCTCGGCCACCACGTGATCGCGCACGCAGAAGCGCTTCGCCTCCCGGAAGGTGGGATCGGTGATCTGGTACATGCCGACCGCGCTCGACGCGGGACGGTACACCTCGAACGGGTGCCACGCCACCTGCCAGCGCCAGTAGGTGCGGGCCACCGGGTCGCCCGCGCCCTCGACCTGGGCGAGCGCGGCGAGCAGCTCGGGGGTAATGGTGGCGGTCGCGTGGCGGCGGAAGAGCGGCGCGTAGCTGCGCCAGGTCTCGGCGGGCGCCTTGGTGAGCGTACCGCTCACCGGGAAGAACAGCTCGCTCGGCTTGCGGATCACCTGGTACGTCCAGTTCACCGCCGACCAGACGATCACGAGTGCGATCGCGAACACCACGAGGCGCACCGCGAGCGGCGCCGCGAGCAAGAGCCGGCCCGCGCG
>CAMLFJ010000092.1 GCA_946479205.1 uncultured bacterium
CGCCACCCGCCCCCGGCTCCCTCCGGCCGGGAGAATCACGCTCCCGCAGCCACCAGCTAGTTCCCGTAGAGGAAGTTCGGCAGCCAGAGCGTCATGCCAGGCCAGACGTACATGATCGCAAGACAGATGAGGACGATGACCATGTACGGCATCATCCCGGCAAAGATCTGGTTGAGCGTGACGTGCTTCGGCGCCACCCCTTTGAGGTAGAACGCGGACATCGCCACCGGCGGCGACAGGAACGCGGCCTGCAGGTTCACCGCCACCATCGTCCCGAACAGGATCGGGTCGATGTCGAAGTGGCTCAGCAGGGGGATGAAGATCGGGCAGAAGATCACGATGATCTCGGTCCACTCGAGCGGCCAGCCGAGCAGGAAGATCAGGAGCTGGGCGACGAACAGGAACCCGAGCGGCGAGAGGTTCATGCTGAGCACCCACCGCTCGATCAGCGACTGGCCGCCGTGCAGTGCGAACACCGCCGAGAAGAGTGCGGAGCCGACGAAGAGCCAGCACACCATCGCGGTGGTCTTGGCGGTCAGGAACGTGGACTGCTTGATGTTCTCGCGGAGCTCCTTGGAGTCGCGCAGATGCCAGAGGCCCGGCCCCACCGTTCCGAGGAAGGTGCCGCCGATGGAGGCCGCCACCAGCAGCGACATCCAGGCCTCTTCCTCGTACCATCCGAGCGCGAATCCCACGATCGCGCCCACGAGACTCCACCACAGCACTTCCTTGCGGAACTTCGCCATCACGGCGAGGTACAGGGCCCCCAGCGCCCCGATCGCCGCCGACTCGGTGGCGGTGCAGATGCCGAACAGGATCACCGCGAGCACCACCGCGGTGAGCACGCCCAGCGGTACCACCGAGGCGAGCAGCTGCTTCAGGATCTCGAGCTGCTCGCCGTCCATGCGCCAGAAGTAGAACAGCAGCACGAGGGCGAACAGCGCGCCGACCCCCCAGAACCACGCGTAGAAGTTCGCGGGCACCTTGCTCGCGGCCGGCCCGGTGGGCACCTCCCGCACCGAGGTCATCTCCTCGACCGGCGCGTCGCCCAGCCGGCTCGGCGCCGAAGCGTCCGACTCCTGGGCCGCGCCGAGCTCCTGCGGCGGCTCATCCTTCTCGGCGGACGCCGGCGAGCCCAGCGCTTGCGGCTGTTCCTCCTTCACGAGGGGCCCGGCGGGCTTCGAGACCGGGGCCCCCGGCGTCAGGGGCGCGGGCGCCGGGGCCGCCACCACCACGTCGGGCGCGTTGTAGACGACCACGTACCACCAGGTGGCCCCCAGGGTCCCGGCCGTCAGGATCACGGGCACCGCGATCGCGCCCACGTTGGCCAGGACGGTGCGGTAACCGGCCGTGCCGGCCATTCCTGGCTTCACGAGCGCGGCCAGCAATCCGGGCACGATCCGGCGCTTGGGCCCGCGCTCGAGCGCGAGCAGGGAGTCGGGCACCGCGACCCGGTACTCGCTGGGCGACAGCTTGGGGGCGATCTTCGGGTTGATCATCGCCCAGCCGAGGATGTAGACGAGGTAGAGGAACGTCAGGAAGAAGCCCGGCAGCATCGCGGCCGCGTACAGCTTGACGATGGACTGCCCGGCCACCGCCGCGTAGACGATGAGCATGACCGAGGGTGGGATGAGGATGCCGAGCGTCCCGCCCGCGGTGATGGCCCCGGAGGCGAGCTTGATGTCGTAGCCCGCCTTCAGCATCGGCCGCAGCGCGATGACCCCCATCAGCACCACCACCGCGCCCACGATGCCGGAGGCGATCCCCCAGAAAGCGCACACCAGGAGCGTGGTCACGGCGAGGGAGGCCGGCACCCGGCGGAAGGCGAGCTGGACGCTGTGGAACATGCGATCCACGAGGGCGGCTCGCTCCATCACGTAGCCCATGAAGACGAACAGGGGGACCGAGAGCAGCGTGTCGTTGGTCATCACCCCGTAGGTCCGCTGCGCGATCAGGTCGAACACCCGGTTGTCGTACCAGTGCGCGCCCGGGATCCAGAAGGCGAGGAACCCGAAGGCCATGCCGAGGCCCATCAGGGTGAAGGCGGTCGGATAGCCCATCATGATCGCGACCACGATCAGGCCCAGCATGATGAGGCCGAAGGACGGATCGCTCACGGCCGCTTCTCGTCCTCGCGGACCGCCCGCTCGTGCACCACGCCCTCCTCCATCACGCTCCGGTGGCGCGCGGCCTCGTCGATCGCCTTCGCGCCCTCCATGGCGGCCCGGCGCGACTCCTCGTCCACGTACTGGCTGTGGCCGAGCTGGGTGTCGATGACGTCGATCTCCTCCACGTCCTCCAGGCGCGGCGGCCACGCCCCGGTGCGGAGGCAGAGCAGGCAGCGGACGATCTCGGCCAGCCCCTGGAGCATCACCAGCACGCCCGCGAGCGGGATCACCGTCTTGAAGTGGTAGATCGGCGGCCCCTCGGCGGTGACGGTGGAGTGCTCGCCGATGCGCCAGGAGTCGAAGGCGTAACCGCCCCCCGCGTAGATGAGCCCGAGCATGCAGGGCATGAAGAAGAGCAGGTAGAGCGCGAGGTCGAGCGCGGCCTGGCCGCGCGGCCGCATGTAGATGTAGATGAAGTCGGCGCGCACGTGGCCGGCCTGGGCCAGCGTGTAGGCCCCGCACATCATGAAGAGGGTGCCGTAGAGCATGTTGTTGAAGTCGAAGATCCACGCGGTGGGGGCGTTCAGGATGTAGCGCTTGAACACCTCGATCGACACCACGAACGTGAGGGTGACGATCAGCCAGGCGAAGGCCTTGCCGGACCAGTAGCTGATCTGGTCGATGACGTGGATGAACCGGTTCGCGCTCATGGATTCACCGCCGGGACACGAAGCAGGCCGGCCGCCCGGCGGACACCGGACGACCGGCCTGTTCGATGGTCACGCGCTGGCTAGCTCTTCTTCGCGGCCGGCTTGTTGAAGTAGTGGTTGTAGGCCATCCGGCGGCTGATGTTGGTGTCGAGATCCCACTTCACGGTGCGGGCCGCGAACACGCGCTGCGACTCCGCGATCTCCTTGAAGATCGGGTTGTCCGCCGCCTTCTTGTCGGCGGCCGCGTCGTAGGCCTCGAGCTGCTTCTGGAGCACCGAGTCCGGCGTCTTGTAGAACCGGACCTTGTCCTTGGTCTGCAGCTCGATGTAGTCCTTCGAGTAGCGGTCGATCGCCTTCCACGCCAGGTCGGCGGAGGCCGCCTCCACCCCGTTCTCGATGATGGACTTCATCTTGTCGGGGAGGGCGTCGAACCTCGTCTTGTTGAACATGATCTCGAACTGCTCGGCGTTCTGGTGATAGCTCTGCAGCATGCAGACCTTCGACACGTCCGCGAAGCCCAGCGTGCGGTCCGAGCTCGCGTTGTTGAACTCGGCCGCGTCGAGGAGGCCGCGGTCCATGGCGGGAACGATCTCGCCGCCCGGCAGCGCGTTGACCGCCGCGCCCAGGCCGGTGAACACGTCGATCGAGATGCCGACGGTACGGAACTTGAGGCCCTTGAAGTCGTCCGGCTTCGTGATCGGCTTCTTGAACCAGCCGAGCGGCTGCGTGGTCATCGGCCCGTAGGGGAACGAGACCACGTTGGCGTTGACCGACTTGTAGAGCTTGTCCAGGAGTGCCTTGCCCCCGCCGTACTTGTGCCACGACAGGAGCATGTTGGAGTCCATGCCGTACGCGGGCCCGGAGCCCCAGAGCGCCAGCGCGGTCTGCTTGCCGTAGTGGTACACGAGCACGCCGTGGCCGCCGTCGAGCGTGCCCTTCGACACCGCGTCGAGCAGGCCGAACGCGGGGACCACCGCGCCCGCGGGCAGCACCTCGATCTTGAGATCGCCGCCGGTCATGTCGTTGACCTTCTTGGCGAAGTCGTTGGCGTACTCGTGGAAGATGTCCTTGGCCGGCCAGGTCGACTGCCAGCGCATGGAGATGGGGCCCTGGGCCTTGGCGACCATGGGGAAGCCGAGCGTCGCCACGCCCGCGGCCGCTGCGCCCTTGAGGAATCGGCGACGCGGGGCCTCGACTGGGGTCTGCTGGTTGCTCATCGGTCGTCTCCTTTGACGAAGGATGGATCGTGGAATTGACGGGATTTTACCCCGTCCCTACCCTCAGGCTGACAACATGTTTGCAGAACCAACCGCGGACGCGGCCCCGGGGTTCCCCGCGACCTAGCGGCCCGGCACGGGCTCGAGCGTGACCATCACCCGCTCCTGGTCCCGGCGCACGATCAGGGGCAACGGCCCGTCCGGGCCGGCCGCGAGCAGGGCCTCGCGGACCGCGTCGAGCGTGACCACCGGCCGGCCGTTGACCTCGGTGAGCACGTCGCCCACCTGGAGCCCGGCCCGCTCCGCGCGGCTGCGCGGCAGGACCGCGGCCACCGACGGCGTCGCGGGCGGTCGCGCGCCTCCCAGCTCGGGCTGGCCCTCCGGGTCGCGAACCAGGAAGCCGTACTCGGCGGCCACCCGCTCGGCCGCGACCGCGTCCGGCATCGCGCCGACCTTGACCTGCACCGGCCGCCGGCCCTCCTCGCGTCGCAGCACCGTGAGCCTCACGCTATCGCCCACCGCGGCGGAGGCGATCGCGCGCTGCAGGCTCCGCGTATCCACCACCGGGCGGTCGCTGAACGCGACGACCAGGTCGCCGGTGCGCAGGCCGGCGGCCGCCGCGGGCGTCTCCTTGATCACCTCGACGATCACCGCTCCGAAGCCCTCGCGCAGGCCGAACCGCTGGGAGATCTCCTCCATCTCCTGCTCGGACAGGTCGCGGATGCGCACGCCGAGCCATCCCCAGCGGGTGGCCGCCTCCGCCGCGGGCGCGAGCAGCGCGAGGGCCAGGAGCAGCGTCGTCATCCCGCGCCTCACGCGCGCCCGCCTTCTCCGGTGATCTGGCTCAGGAGGGCGTCCAGCGCATCGACGAGCCGCTCGAGCCGGCGCTCGACGTCGAGCTCCTCCAGGAGGGCCTGACGGGTCGACGGCGTCGGGATCAGCGCGGCCGCCACCTGATCGCAGAGCTCGGCCGGCTGGTCGAGTCCTTCCATCATGGCCAGGAGGTCCTCGTCCGACCGGCCCAGGGCCGAGAGGATCTGCTGGCAGCGCGCCTTGACCCGAGCGCCCAGCGCGGCCACCGCGGCGCCGTCGGCGCCCGTCTCGGCGAGCGGGGTGGCCGCCACCATCCGGTAGAGCGTGTCGGTCGGCAGCTCGCGCTCGATGCGCACCCGCCCCTCGCCCCGCAGGAGCAGGTTGAAGCGGCCGGACGCGAGCCGCTCCCACTGCACGATGCGCCCTACCCCGCAGATCGCGTGGACGGCGGGCTTGCCCTCGTAGCTCGCCTCGTAGCCGGGCAGCAGGCCGACCACGGCGAGGCGCCGGTCGCGCGACAGGCAGTCCGTGATCATGGCCCGGTAACGCGCCTCGAAGATGTGCAGCGGCAGCATCGTGTGCGGGAAGAACGTGAGATCCGGCAGCGGGAAGATCGGGAGCGAGACCTGGGCCGGCATCGGGTAGACGCGTTGGCGCCCTACCCGATGCTGGGGAGCTTGAGCGCGGCCACCGCGTCCACCCGCGCGACCGCGGCGGCCGCGATCGCGCGGAAGGCCTGGGCCTGGGCCGAGTCGGGACGCCCGACCGTGATCGGCACGCCCGCGTCTCCGCCCTCGCGCGTCTCCATCTCGAGCGGGATCTGCCCGAGCAGGGGCACGCCGAACTCGTCGGCCACGCGCTGCCCCCCGCCCTCCCCGAAGATGCCGTAGCGGCGCCCGGTGTCGGGCGCGATGAAGTAGCTCATGTTCTCCACGATGCCCAGGATCGGCACGTTCAGCTTCCGGAACATGCCGAGCGCCTTGCGCACGTCGAGGAGCGCGACGTCCTGCGGCGTCGTCACCATGACCACGCCGGAGAGCGGCACGACCTGCGAGAGCGAGAGCTGCGCGTCGCCGGTGCCCGGCGGCATGTCGAAGACGAGATAGTCGAGCGGGCCCCAGTTGACGTCGCGCAGGAACTGCTGCACCGCCGAGTGGATCATCGGGCCGCGCCACACCAGCGCCTCGCGCTCCGCCACCAGGAGGCCGATGGACATGATCTTGATGCCGTGGGCCTCGACCGGGATGATCTTGTTCTCGAACATGCCCGGCTTGCCCTTGGCCCCCATCATCAGGGGGACGTCGGGGCCGTAGACGTCCACGTCCACCAGCCCGACCTCCGCGCCCGACTGCTTGAGCGCCAGCGCCAGGTTCACCGCCACCGTGGACTTGCCCACGCCGCCCTTGCCCGAGGAGACCGCGATCGTGTGCTTCACCTGGGGGATGAAGTCCGTGGCCGCGGGCGCGCCCGGTGCGCCGTGGGCATGGCCGTGGGCCGCCGGGGCCTGGGGCCGCCCGGCACCGGCCGCGGAGCCCATCTTCACGCTCACACGGCTCACCCCGGGGATCTGGGAGACCGCCTTCGAGGCGCTGCTGTGGAGCGCGGCCTTCGTCGCGGGCGACTGCCCGGCGAAGGCCAGGGTGAAGGAGACCTCCGCATCGTGAACGTGGAGCTCCTTGACCAGCCCGAGGCTCACGATGTCCTGGCCCTGGTCCGGATCTCGCACGGCGCGGAGCGCGGCGAGCACGGCATTCTCGGTGAGTGTCGTCATGGGGTGTGGGCGCAGTATAGGGGCCATGGCGGGCGCCGTCAACGAGCAGGTCCTCACCGGGTGCGGTCCAAGCCCTTGGAGAACTTGAAAAATCTGGACGGAACTGTTACAACGTTCAGGTGCTCGGGCCCGACGACTTCCGCCGCGTGATGAGTCATTTCGCCACCGGAGTCACCATCATCACCGCGTGGGATGCCGACAAGCGGCCGACCGGGCTCACCGCCAGCTCGTTCACCTCGGTGTCGCTGCACCCGCCCCTGATCCTGGTCTGCGTGTCGCAGAAGGCCCAGAGCTACCCGGCGATCAAGACGGCCGGCCGCTTCGCGGTCAACGTCCTGGCCCAGGGGCAGGAGGCCGCGTCGCGGCGCTTCGCCACGTCCACCACCGCCCCCGGCGAGGAGAAATTCGCGGGGCTCGAGTACCGGCCCGGGCCGCTCGGCCTCCCGGTGCTGCCGGACGCCTTGGCCCGGCTCGAGTGCACGGTGGTGCACGCCTACCCCGGCGGCGATCACATGATCTTCGTGGCCCAGGTCGAGTCCGGAGAGTGGACCGACGACGCGGGCCAGGAGCCGCTCCTGTATTTCCGCGGCAGATACTCGCGGCTGCATACTTGAGCTAGGGAGGATCCCTGCATGTCCGTGCCGCTGTCCCGGCCGCCCGTCGATGACGAGATCAAGGCCGCGGTCCTGGCCGCGATCGACTCGCGGCAGTACATCCTGGGGCCGGAGTCGAAGGCCTTCGAGCAGGAGTTCGCCCGGTACACCGGGAGCAAGCACGCGGTGCTCACGAGCAGCGCGACCGCCGCGATCTGGATGGCGCTCAAGGCGTTCGGGGTCAAGGCCGACGACGAGGTGCTCGTGCCGTCGCACACCGCCTTCCCCACCGTGGAGGCGGTCTGCTTCGCGGGCGCGGCGCCGGTCTTCGTGGACGTGGACGACTCCTACACGGCGGACCTCGAGGACGCGGCCGCCAAGGTGTCGGCCCGCACGGTGGGCTTCGTGCCGGTGCACCTCTACGGCCATCCCGCCGACCTCGACGGGATCCGGCGCCTGTGCGGGGAGCGCAGCCTCTGGCTGCTCGAGGATTGCGCGCAGGCGCACGGGGCCGCCTGGCAGGGGCGCAAGGTCGGCACCTTCGGCCGCGCGGGCGTGTTCTCGTTCTACCCGTCCAAGAACCTGACCGTGATGGGCGACGGGGGCCTGCTCGTCACCGACGACGACGACGTGGCCGCGCGCTGCCGGCGACTCCGCGACCACGGCCGCCTCAACAAGGACGTGCATTCCGAGATCGGCTTCAACCTGCGCTTCAACGACATCCAGGCCGCGATCGGCCGCGTGCTCCTGCGGCGGCTCGACGCGATGAACGATCACCGGCGTCTCCTCGCCGCGCGCTACCAGCGCGGGCTCGCGGGCCTGCCGCTGGTCCTGCCCGCGGAAGCCGCCGGAGCCCACCACGTCTATCACCTCTACGTGGTCCGCACGCCCGAGCGGGACGCGCTCGCCAGGTTCCTCAAGGAGCGCGGCATCGCCACCGGCATCCACTACCCGGTCGCGAGCCACCAGCAGCCCGCGGTGGAGCCGCTCAATCCGCCCGCCCTGCCCCGGACGGAGCGGATCGTGAAGGAGATCCTGACGCTGCCGATCTCGGCCGGCCATACCGAGGCCGAGGTGGACCAGGTCATCGCGGCAGTGACGGAGTTCTTCCACGCCCGGTGAGCGGCCGGCGCTGACCGGGGACCGCGTGAGCCGCGCGTGAACATTCTCCAGCTCTATCCGAAGTCGGACTTCTTCACCGGCGCCGCCATCCAGCTCCGCGATCTCGCGCTGGGGCTGGCCGGACGCGGCCACCACGTGGTGGTGGCGACGCGCCCGAACGAGCACTGGGGCCGGGCGTGCGCCGCCGCCAACGTCGAGCACGCCGCGGTCTCGATGCGGAGCGGCATCGATCTTCCCTCCGCGTGGGCGCTCGCCCGGCTCATCCGCGAGCACGAGATCCAGATCGTGCACTGCCAGAAGGGACGCGCGCGGACGCTCGCCATGCTGGCCGGCCTCACCGTGCGGATCCCGGTCCTCGTCCTGAATCGCGGGGTGAGCTTCCCGCTCGACCGCTGGAACCGCCTCGGCTACACCACGAAGCGGGTGACCGCGATCGTGGCGGTCTGCGAGTCCATCAAGCGCGGGCTCGTCGGGGCCGGGGTGCCGGCCGAGAAGATCGAGGTCATCTACTCGGGGACGGACCTCGGCCGCTTCCACCCCGGGGTGGACGGCCGCCGCATCCGCGCCGAGCTCGGCCTGGGGGCGGAGCACACCCTGGTCACCCAGATCGGCATCCGCTCCTGGCGCGGTAACGACGACGTGCTCGAGGCCATGGCGCGTGTCTGCCATGCGCTCCCCCACGCCCGACTGCTCCTCGTGGGCGCGCCGCCCGCGCGCGTGCT
>CAMLFJ010000093.1 GCA_946479205.1 uncultured bacterium
CGGGCGGGGGGTTGTATCTCGGTAGCTCGTCAATGCTGCCGCTGCTGAAGCCTCGTGGGTGCCGGTCAGCGTCGAGACGCGGGTGCGGGCCCTGCTGGACGGGACGATCGACCTCGAGTGCGGGTCCACCACCAATACCCTGTCGCGGCAGGAGCGGGTGGACTTCAGCCTGACGACCTTCATCACCGGGGCGAGCCTGCTCGCCCTCGCCGGGTCGAACGTGGGTGACCAGCTCGGGGCGATCCGGATCGCGGTGATCCCGGGCACCACCACCGAGCAGATGGTCAAGAACGCGATCGCGAGCATGGGCGCCACCGCCGCCGATGCGAAGCTGGTCGCGGTGAGCGATCACGCGGAGGGGCTGGCCGCGGTGGTGGACCGGCGCGCCGAGGTGTACGCCACCGACCGCGCGATCCTGATGGGGCTGGTGACGAGCGCGAGCAACCCGGGGCAGTTCGCGCTGCTCGACCGCTATCTCTCGTACGAGCCCTACGCGCTCATGCTGAGGCGCGGGGATCCCGAGTTCCGGCTCGCGGTCAACCGGACGCTCGCCCGCCTCTACCGGTCCGGCCAGGTGCTCGACATCTACCGTCGCTGGTTCGGCCAGTGGGGCAATCCGAGCCCGCTCACCCTGGGGATGTACGCGGTCGAGGGATTGCCCGAGTAGCCGCGGCGCGGGCGCGGGGTCAGAAGGCCCAGCCCGCGCCCAGGATGTAGCGCTGGTCGGTCCGCTCGCGGCCCGAGGCCGGCGTCGAGTCGTAACGGAACTCGTAGCGCAGCTCGGCGAAGAGCCCCCTCCACACCGCCAGGCGAGCCCCCGCGTCGATGTTGAGCAGGTAGTCGCCGCCCAGATCCTGGAAGCTCGGGATGTACTCGAGCTTGTGGAAGAGCGTGAGGGGCTGGACGGGGATCCAGTCGACCGAGTAGGCCAGGCGCGGTCCGAAGAACTCGCTCGACCCGGTCCTCTTGTAGTTCTCGTACACCCACACCAGGCCGGCCTCGGTGGAGAGATTGAAGGTCGGGCGCTCGAACCACTGGTAGCCGACGCCCGCGCCGGGGGCCACCCGCAGCTCCAGCTCCGCCACCTTGTCGCGCTCCGCCTTCGTGCCGAGATAGCCGTAGAACTTCTGGGTGAAGAAGTGGTCGTACTTGGCCAGCGCCATCGCGTAGTCGATCGTGGTGGACTTCTCCCCGGTGCGGGGATCCTCCTGCCGGCCGTAGGAATACTCGGCCCCGAAGGTGAGGCGATCGTGCGGCCAGCGCTTGGACAGCGCGCCCCGGAAGCCGAGCTGCTCGGTCTCCGAGTTTCCGGTGGTGAGCAGGCCGTTCAGGGAGAACGATCCGGTCCAGGCGGGCGGGCGGTTGATCGCGCTGATGTCGGCGATGGCCACGGGCTGCGGCGGCGCCCCCGGCGCGGGCGCGGTCTGCACGTAGCGATCGGGCCCCGCGCCCACGTCCGCGCTCACCGGTGCCTGCGCCTTGACCCCGACCTCGACCGGCGCGTCGGTCGAGAAGGTCTTGACCTTCGACATGTCCACGACCACGTCGCCCGCGCCATCGGTCTTGATCGTGAGCTTGCCGCCCGTCGCCTTGAGGATCTTGCCGGACAGCCGGTCGCCGTTGAGGAAGAGCACCTCGTCGCCCCGCGCCGGGCCGACCGGCGAGAGGACGAGGATCAACATCGGGAGGAAGGCTAGCGTCAATCGTCGCATGGACCGGGCCCTCGCTTGGGATCGTGGTGACCTCGCATGGGACCATTGTTGCGCCGGTGGCACGGAGAACCGGCCGCATTTGACAAGCGCGAGGCCCCTGGCCGACAATCAGCACCGCCGCCGAGCCTCCGATCGCCACGCAAGTCCCCGTCGGGCCGAACGCCCGGGAAAGGTTTTCCGTATGCGAGCCACCACGCGCCTCCGCCAGATGCTCAACGCCCCCGGGATCATCGTCGCGCCGGGCGCCTATGATGGCTTCTCCGCCCGGCTGATCGAGGCGGCCGGCTTCCAGGCCGTCTACATGACCGGCGCGGGCACCGCGGCCTCGCACCTCGGCCAGCCCGACCTGGGCCTGGCCACGCTCACCGAGATGGCCAACCACGCGGGGCATCTCGCGTCCTGTGTCTCGCTGCCGGTCGTCGCGGACGCCGACACCGGCTACGGCAACGTCCTCAACGTGGTGCGCACGGTGCGGGAA
Organism: uncultured bacterium; assembly: GCA_946479205.1. The sequence goes on from CAMLFJ010000093.1 coordinate 2,191, forward strand.
TACGAGAAGGCGGGCGTGGCCGGGCTCCACATCGAGGACCAGGTGGCGCCCAAGAAGTGCGGGCACATCGCGGGCAAGCAGGTGATCCCCACCGAGGAGTTCTGCGACAAGATCCGCGCGGCCTCCGAGTACCGGACCGATCCCGACTTCGTCATCATCGCCCGCACCGACGCCCGCGCGGTCACCTCGCTCGAGGACGCGATCGACCGCGGCAACCGCTACGCGCAGGCGGGCGCCGACCTGATCTTCTTCGAGGCGCCCCAGACCGAGGACGAGATCCGGCGGGTCGCCCGGGAGATCAAGGCGCCGCTGCTCGCCAACATGGTCATCGGCGGCAAGACCCCCGCGATCGCAGTGGCCGAGCTCGAGCGCATCGGTTTCAAGATGGTGATCTTCCCCGCGGTGTGCATGGCCGCCGCGGTGCCCGCGATGGAGAAGTCGCTCGCCTTCCTCAAGGAGCACGGCACCGACTGGCAGCCCGGCCCGGTGCTGGGCCCGATGGACATCTTCCGCCGGGTCGGCTTCGACTGGTGGCACGGCATCGAGGAGAAGTTCACCGGCCGCTGATGTCCCACACGATGTTCGGAAAGATCTGGGACCGTCACGTGGTGGCGGAAGGGCCCGGCGGCCAGGCCCTGCTCTACGTGGACCGCCACCTGCTGCACGAGGGCTCCACCCACGCCCTCGCGCGTCTCGAGCGCAAGGGGCGCCCGGTGCGCCGGCCGGACGCGTGCCTGGCCACCGCCGACCACTACGTGCCCACCGAGCCGGGCGCGGGGGAGATCGCCAATCCCGAGATCCGGGCCATGGTGACGGATCTGGACCGTCACACCCGGCGCCTCGGCATCACCTTCTTCGGCCGCGGGGAGCCGCGCCAGGGGATCGTGCACGTCATCGGCCCCGAGCAGGGCGCGACCCAGCCCGGCATCACCCTCGTGTGCGGCGACTCGCACACCGCGACCCACGGAGCCTTCGGCGCGCTGGCCTGCGGCATCGGCTCGACGGAGGTGGAGCACGTGCTGGCCACCCAGTGCCTCTGGCAGCGGAGGCCGAAGGTGATGCGCATCACGGTGACCGGCACGCGGCCGTTCGGGGTGATGGCCAAGGACGTGATCCTCGCCATCATCGGCCGGATCGGTGCCGGCGGCGGGGTCGGCCACGCCATCGAGTACGCGGGGCCGGTCATCCGCGCCATGTCCATGGACGAGCGCATGACCGTCTGCAACATGTCGATCGAGGCGGGCGCGCGCGCGGGGATGGTGGCGCCCGACGAGACGACCTTCGCCTATCTCGAGGGCCGTCCGCTCGCGCCTCGAGGGGAGCTCTGGCCGCGCGCGCTCGCCTTCTGGAAGATGGTGCCGTCGGACGCGGACGCCGTCTTCGATCGCGAGGTCACCCTGGACGCGGCGGAGCTCGCGCCCACCGTGACCTGGGGCACGAGCCCGCAGGACGCGCTGCCGATCACCGGCCACGTGCCCGATCCGGCGACGGTGGGCGACGCCGCGCGCCGTGCGAGCATGGAGCGCGCGCTGGCCTACATGGCGCTCACGCCCGGGGCGCCCCTGGCCGGGACCGCAGTGAGCCGCGTGTTCATCGGCTCCTGCACGAATAGCCGCCTCGAGGATCTGCGCGCGGCGGCGGGAGTGGCGAAGGGGCGGCGTGCGGCGGTGCCCGCGTGGGTGGTCCCGGGCTCCGCCCAGATCAAGCGCGCGGCGGAGGCGGAAGGCCTCGACCGCGTCTTCACGGAGGCGGGCTTCGAGTGGCGCGAGCCGGGATGCTCGATGTGCGTCGGCATGAACGGCGACACCGCGGCCGCCGGGGAGCGCGTGGCCAGCACGTCCAACCGCAACTTCGAGGGGCGGCAGGGCCAGGGCGCGCGCACCCATCTCATGAGCCCGGCGATGGCGGCGGCCGCCGCGGTCACCGGGCGCCTCACCGACGTGCGCACGCTCGGGCGCTGACCCATGGAGCCCTTCGCCCGCCTCACCGCGGTGGCCGCGCCGATGGATCTGCCCAACATCGACACCGATCGCGTGATCCCCGCGCGCTTCCTCCGCAAGCCGCGCGAGGCGGGCTTCGGGCCGCTTCTCTTCCACGACGTACGCTTCGACGCGGCCGGCGCTCCGAAGCCCGAGTTCGTGTTGAACCATCCCGCCTACCGGGAGGCGAAGATCCTGGTCACCGCCGAGAACTTCGGCTGCGGCTCCTCGCGCGAGATGGCGGTGTGGGCCCTCATGGACTACGGCCTCCGCGTGGTGATCGGGCCGAGCTTCGGCGACATCTTCTTCGAGAACTGCTTCAAGAACGGCGCGCTCGCGGTGGTGCTGCCCGGGGATGTCGCGGCCGGCCTCCGCCGCGCGCTCGCCGAGCGGCCGGGCGCCACCCTGACGGTGGATCTCGAGAGCCAGACCATTACCGGACCGGGCGGGGAAGCGATCCGCTTCGAGATCGACGCCTTCCGCAAGCACGGGCTGCTCACCGGGCAGGACGAGGTCGAGATGACGCTGGTCCGGCTGCCCGCGATCGAGGCGTTCGAGGCGCGCCGCCGCGTCGAGATGCCCTGGCTTGGCTGAGCGCGCCGGCGTGCTCGTCGCCTTCTTCGCGGCCACCTGGCTCACCGGGCTGTCGCTCGCCACCGCCTTCGCGGCGGCGGCGTACGGCTTCGGCCGCAGCGTGGAGCCGGAGCGCACCGACCTGATCAGCCTGGCGATCTTCGGCGTGATGGGGCTGGCCTCGCAGGCGGGGCTGCTGCTGGCGCCGTGGGCGACCACGCGAGGGCTCACGTCGCGGATCATCGCCGCGCTGCTGATGGGGCCGGCCGGCGTGTCGCTGAGCATCTTCGCGTACGAGGGCGTCGCGCGCGACCCGGCGGGCTCGCCGATCTGGGCGGGGAGCTGGGCGATCTACCTCTGGGGCGTCCTCGTCTACGCGGTGGCCTACGTGGCGCTGGTCCGCGGGGGGCTCGGCCGGGTGCGGGAGACGTAGCCTTTTTTTGTGCTTGCGTATACTCAACAGGTGATGTGTAATCCAGCCAGTCATCTTATAGAGACACCATATGGCTATCCCGATCGAGTCCTCACCTCCGCCAGGGTGGGAGCGCGAGGGGATCGACGGCCTGCTCGGTCTGTTCCCCCCGGGCCGGCTCAGCGAGATCGTCGGTCCCCGATCCTCCGGAGGCAGCAGCCTGCTCCTGGCCCTCATCGCCCGGATCACGACTTCTGGCGGCCAGGTGGCCTTCGTGGACGGGATGGACGCGCTCGACCCGGCTTCCGCCGCGGCGGCGGGGGCCGATCTCTCCGCGCTGCTGTGGGTGAAGTGCGGGGGCCGGCTCCGGGTTGCGCTCAGCGCCGCCGATCTCCTCGTCCGCTGTCCCGGGTTCGCCCTGGTCGTGCTCGACCTGGACGAGCTCGGGCCCATGCCAGCCTCCGCCCACGTGCGGCTGCAGCGGGCGGTGGAGGGCAGCGACACCATCCTGATCACCCGGAGCGCCCGCCATCGCGAGGGCAGCCCCGCCTCCCTGGTCCTGGCCACGCGGCGGCTGGCGCCGCGCTGGATGGGACTGCGCCCGCTCACCCGCCTGGCCGGGCTCCGCTCCGAGGTCTCGATCTTCCGCTCCCGGTATTCCCAGACCCCTACCCTCTCCCCTCTGGGGAGAGAGCAGGGTGAGGGGAAGGCCTGGACGCTCGACTGGACGCTATGACCCGCATCGCCTGCCTGCTCAGCATGAAAGAACCCGCGGGGAACGAACCGGCGCGGCCCACGCTGCTCCAGGTGGCGCTCGCCCATTCCCCCCGCGTGGAGGACGCCGGCGCCGGGCGGATCTATCTCGACGCGTCCGGGCTCGAAGGGCTCTTCGGCGACGAGCCGCAGCTGGCCGCGCGGCTCCGCGACGCCGCCGCGGCGGTGGGCGTGGAGATCCGCGTGGGGATCGCGGAGAGCCGCATCGCCGCGCTCGCCGCCGCGCGTCTCGGCCCGGGGGTGACGATCGTCGAGCCGGGCGGCGATGCCGCGTATCTGGCCCCGGCCCCGCTGTCGCTGCTCGACCTGCCGGAGGAGACGGCCACGCGCCTGTCGCGCTGGGGGCTCCGCACGCTCGGCGAGCTGGCCGCGCTGCCCACCGCGGGGCTGTTCGAGCGGCTCGGCGGCGACGGCGTCCGGCTCCAGCGCCTGGCCCGCGGGGAAGACCCGCGCCCGCTCGTCTCGTGGCGGCCGGCGCCACTCTTCGAGGAGTCGGCGGCGTTCGAGTGGGGGATCGAGACGCTCGAGCCAGTGGTGGAGCGCCTGCGCGAGCTGGCCGCCCGCGTCTGCGCGCGGCTCGGCGCGGCCGGGCTCGCGGCCGACGGCTTCGAGTGGACCTGTCGCCTCGGCGCCGGCCGCGTCCACGAGGGCGCGCTCACGCCCGCGGTGCCCATCACCGATGCCGATTCGGTCGGCGGACTGCTCCGGCTGGCGCTCGAAGCGCGCCCGCCGCGCGAGGTGGTGGAGGCGCTCACGTTTCGCGCCCGGCCGGTGCGGCTCGCGCCCGCGCAGGAGTCGCTCACCGATCGCTCGCGCCCGGCTCCGCGCCTGCTCACCGCCACCTTGAATCGCCTGGTGGCGCTGGTGGGCGCCGACGCCATCGGCGCGCCCGCGCTGCTCGACACCCACCACCCCGTTGCCGCTGCTGCGCGAGTGCATGGCCGCGTATCGCGAGAAGCTCGGCGCGGCCGGCCACGCGTGGGGTCCCGAGCAGATGGCGCTGATGCAGCCGGTGCACGTCGGGGCGACGTCGGCGGCGGCGCGCGACGCCATGCGGCCGGGCGTGATGCAGTACTACAAGAACCTCGAGACCATCTTCTCGAGTCTGCCCGACTCCTACGGCGACCACCTGCCCCGGTTGAAGTACATCCGGGACACGATCGCGGACCTGCCCTACGACAGGTTCTGCCGCGACCAGGCCGTCTTCGGCGACGCCGCGGAGGTGGTGGACCGCCTGCAGCGCGCGAAGGAGGAGTTCGGCCTGTCCCAGATCATCGGGTGGTTCGACCAGGGTGCGATGCTGCCGCGCGCCGAGGTCGAGCGCGCGATGCGCATCTTCGCCGAGCGGGTGATGCCGAAGCTCGGCTGACCCGTCTCCGCATGTTCGGGCACGGCACAAGCCCGAACCGGGCAGAAAGTCGTTTCAACGGCGGTCGTTCCTCCGAAGAATCCTGTCATATCAGCGAAGTGACCCGTGGCATGCCCCTTGCCTCCTGAGCGCTCAGGCACGCCGGGCGCCCCCAAGCGCCGGGCGCTCGCCCGTCGTCCAATGGTCCGCGACTGGGGAGGAAGCAGCCATGAGCGCGACGATACGGACACCGAGCTGGTACTGGAGCCTCCTGGTCCTGCCCGGCATTCTGTGGGCGCCGACGGTCGCCGGAAGCGCGGAGCGGGAGGTCGCCGGGATGATCACCGAGATCTACGTCGGGCGCGGGCAGGTCGAGGTCAGGTCCGCTGACAGCGAGCGCGGGCGCGCCGCGACACCGCTCCTCACCCTGAAGGACGGTGACGCGGTGAGCACGACCGAGGATGCGTGGGTGGTCGTCGTGCTGACGGGGGGACGTGGAAGCGCGAGGGTCGATGCGGCGGCTTCCCCGTTCACCGTTCCCGCCCCTTCCGGCGGGCGCAGCCGGCTTCACAAGGGCCTGCGGATCCTCGAAGCGAGCTTCGACTTCCTGGCCACGACGACCCCGAGGGATCTGACATTCGGGCCCCTGGGCACTCGATCCGGGATGAAGCCCCCGGTGATCCTGACGCCGTGCAATGGCCCCGTGCTCCCGGATTCCCTGGTCTTCGAGTGGCGCGGGAGCCAGTCTTCCGCCTACTGGATTCGCATCAGCGGGCCCGATGGCCTGCTCTTCGAACACAGGAATCTCACCGCGACCCGGTTCCAGTACCCCCGGAACGCGCCGCCCCTCGCGGCCGGCGTCCGATACCGGTTCCAGCTCCTCCCGCCCTTGAGCCCGCCTCAGGAGGCCTGGTTCGAGCTGGTCACCCCGGACCGCGCCCAGACCATCCGCGATGCGCTGCACGACCTCGAAGAGGCGTTCGCCCCTGCCCTGTCGCCCGCCACGCTGGCGATCCTCCGGGCCGGTTTTCTCGCGCGGAACGGGCTGCTGCACGATGCCCGGCTCAGCCTTCTGGAGGAGCTGGCCCGGCAGCCGGATGAGCCCACCCTGCACTTCCTCCTGGGCAGCCTCTATGCGCGGCAGGGTCTTGGCGAGGAGGCCAAGGACGCCTTCGCGGAGACGAGATTTCTCATGAACGGCACCACCAGGACCCGATGAGAAGCTCGATCAATCCGCGTAGATCTTCCTCATCTCGCCGCTCGCCCACGCGACCGCGTCTTCCGGCTTCATGCCCTGGATGCTCTTGGCGAACATGTCGACCAGAATGTACTTCGACAGGGCTTCGGTCGCCTTGCGCCCGGGAGGGCCGGCGAAGCCGACCTGTCGGGCATACTGCAGGGTGTCGGGAAACACCGCGGTCTTCGGGTCCTTCTTCCACAGCGCGTGATCGCGGTACCCGCCACATGAGTAGCGCGCGGCCCCACGGCCAGCAGGAAAGGTCGCCGCGAGCTTAGTCCGGCCCGCCGGACGGGTCAAGGACGGGGCAAACCGGATCGGGTCTACCGGCCGCCCGGGGTGACGCGCAGGAGGCGCCCGTTGCGGTCGTCGGTCAGGAGATAGATGGCGCCGTCGGGCCCCTCGCGCACGTCGCGGATCCGTTCATGCAGCTCCGCCAGGTAGCGCTCCTCCCGGACCACACGGCCGTTCGTGATCCGCAGCCGCAC
>CAMLFJ010000094.1 GCA_946479205.1 uncultured bacterium
CGCAGCGGACGCGTCTCGCCGAGGAGCGCGGCGGCCTGCCGGAGGATCTCCGCGCCCAGCTCGATCGGACGCTCGGCGAGCGCGCCGACGTCGAGACTGAGCCCGGCGCCGTCGCGGATGGCCAGGCGCGCGAGGTCCGTCCGGGCCCGCTCTTCCAGGTCGGCCACCACCGCGCGCGCCGCCGCCGCCGAGCGCCCGAGGGCCTCCACCACCGAGGCGCCGCTGACCTTCGCGATGAACGGCAGCAGGTCGTGCCGGATGCGGTTGCGGAGGAAGCGCACGTCGCGATTGCTCGGATCCTCCGCCCAGGCGAGCCCGCGCCCGCCCAGGTACGCTTCGATCGCGACCCGCCGCGTCTCGATCAGCGGACGGATCAGGAGCCCCCGCACCGGCGCGATGCCGCCCAGCCCGCGCGGGCCCGCGCCCTGCAGCAGGCGCATCAGGACCGTCTCGGCCTGATCGTCGGCGGTGTGGCCGGTGGCGATGCGCGAGGCCCCGACCTCGCGACTCACCCGCTCGAGCGCGGCGTGGCGGGCCCGCCGGCTCTCCGCCTCGAGTCCGTCCCAGGGCGGCGCCCGGCGCACCACGACCCGCTCGACGTGGCACGCCACGCCGAGACGCTCGCAGAGAGCGCGCACGCCGTCGGCTTCCGCGTCGGCCTCGGGACGCAGGCCGTGATGCACGTGGACGACGGTCAGCGTGAGGCCGAGCGCCTCCCGCAGCGCGCCGAGCACATCGAGGAGGGCCACCGAATCGGCGCCGCCCGAGACCGCCACCAAGACGGCTTCGCCGCCACGAAGCATCCCGTGACGGCGAATGGTCTCCTGGACGCGAACGACGAGGCTATCCAGACTGCAGCCCGACCCAGACCTCGCCATCCTCGAAGTGCTCCTTCTTCCAGATCGGCACCGTCTCCTTCAGCGTGTCGATGGCGAAGCGGCACGCGTCGAAGGCCACCGCGCGATGGGGCGAGGACACCGCGATCATCACGCTCGACTCGCCGATCTCGAGGCGGCCGATGCGGTGCAGGAGGACGATCCGCGTGACCGCGGGCCAGCGGCTCCGGATGGCCGCGCCGATCTCGCGCATCTTGGCCAGGGCCATCGGGCCGTGGCCCTCGTACTCGAGGAACTTCACCCGCCGGCCGCCCGTCTGGTCGCGCACCACGCCCGAGAAGAGCGCCAGAGCCCCCGCGCCCGGATGCTCCACCGCCTGGGCCACCGCGCGCTCCGAGAGGGGCTCGGTGGTCACCTCGATCCAATCCGGCCCGGGCTCGGCCGCGCCGCCACTCACCGGGGGAAAGAGGCAGAGCTCGTCGCCGTCTCCGAGCGGGTGATCGGCTCCAACGTAATCGTTGCGGAGGGCAAAGAGCGTGTAGGCGCGATACGGAACGAGAACCGGATACTGGCGGGTGACCGCTTCCCAGGCGCGCTCGACGGTGCCGCCGTCGGCGAGCTCGAGATCCAGGTGATCGCGGCCCGCCTCCTCGCGGTAGCGCGCGAACAGCCGGACCTGCACCTTCATCGAGCGAGCCTGGGCCCTGGCCGGCCGACTAGAACTGGTGCGACGAGCCGCAGCCGCAGGACGACTTCACGTTCGGGTTCTTGATGGCGAACCCGGCGCCCAGCATGTTGTTGTCCACGTAGTCGATCTCGCTGCCCTGGAGATACGGCGTGCTGTGGGAATCCACGAACACCTTCACGCCGTTCGTCTCGACGACATTGTCGCCCTCGACCGGGGTGTCGTCCCACCCGAGCTCATACGACATGCCGGAGCAGCCGCCGCCCACGACGCGGATCCGGAGACCCCACTCGGGCTTACCCTCTTCGAGCCGAAGATCCGAGATCTTCTTGGCGGCCGTCTCAGTCAACGTAAGCATTCGTGCCTCCTTGGTTTTCCCCGCCTGGGCCGGGGATCAGATCGCGGCCTCAGTATAGCAGAAGGCCGGGAGGCCTGCCGGGGCCGGGGCCGGCCGGGCCCGGGATGCTACAGGATGCCGCCCGCGGGCAGCAGGGTGAGCTCTTCCAGGGTCGCGTTGGGTTCGAGGGAGGCCATGAGCAGGGCAGCCTCCGCCACCTGGTCCGGCCGCAGCATGCGCTCCCGGGCCGGCGCCGCCGGCATGGCGTCCCAGAGCGGGGTGTCGGTGGCCCCCGCCGTGAGCACCCCGACGCGGACCCCGTGGGCCCGCATCTCCTCGGCGAGCACCCGGGAGAACCCGAGCAGCCCGTACTTGGACGCGGTGTAGGCGGCGCTGCCGGTCAGCGCCCGGCTCGTCACCACCGAGCCCACGTTGATGATCGTGCCCCGGCGCTGGGCGATCATGGCGGGCAGGACGGCCCGACAGCACAGCACCGCGCCGCGGAGGTTCACCGCCAGCATCTGGTCCCAGTCGTCCAGCTTGGAGTCGGTCACCGGGGCGAAGGTGGCGAGGCCGGCCGCGTTCACCAGCACATCGACGCGTCCCCACTCGGCGAGCGCCCGCCGTGTCAGGGCCTCCACGAGGGCCTCCTGGCGCACGTCGACTGGGATCACCGCGGCGCGCCCGCCCGCCTGGGCGATCTCGCGCGCCACCCCCTCCAGCTCGGGCGCGGAGCGGGCGGCCAGCGCCACCGCGGCGCCCTCGCGGGCCAGGCGCACCGCGACCGCGCGGCCGATGCCGCGGCCGGCGCCGGTGACAACCGCGACCTGGCCGGCGAGCTTCAAATGACGAGCCCGCCGCGCGACCGGATCAGCTCCATGAACTCGGCGCGCGTCTCCGCGTTCTCGCGGAAGGCGCCCAGCATCGCGGAGGTGACCGCCTTGGAGTTCTGCTTCTCCACCCCCCGCATCAGCATGCACATGTGGATCGCCTCGATCACCACCGCCACCCCCCGCGGCTGCAGCACCTCGTTCAGGGTCTGCGCGATCTGGGTCGTGAGCCGCTCCTGCACCTGCAGCCGGCGCGCGAACATCTCCACCAGCCGCGGCAGCTTGGAGAGCCCGACGATCTTGCGCGACGGCATGTAGGCGATGTGGCACTTGCCGACGAACGGGAGGAGGTGATGCTCGCAGAGGGAATACAGATCGATGTCCTTCACCACCACCATCTCGTCGTATTCCTCGGTGAAGAGCGCCTCGTTGAGGATGTCGTGCACGTTCTGCTTGTAGCCGGAGGTCAGGTACTCCCACGCCTTGGCCACGCGGGCCGGCGTTTTCTCCAGGCCCTCGCGCGTCGGGTCCTCGCCGATCTCCTTCAGGAGGTCGTGAATGAGCCGCTCGATCATCGTGGGATCACCTCGTCGGCGTGGGTCTCGCCGGAGTACTCGAACACGTTGTTGGCGGTCTCGACCACGGTCACGCGCCGGAGCACGCCCGGAGGCAGCGCGGCCTCGAGCCACTGGTAGAACACGCGGGCCAGGTTCTCGCCAGTGGTGATCACGCCCGCGAGCGCGGGCACGGTGGCGGAGAGATCGTAGTGGTCCACGCGGTCCAGCACCGCGGTCTTCACCGCGGCATCCACCACGCCCAGATCCACCGACATGCCGGTGGTCGGATCGAGCGCGCCGGCCACTGTCACCTCGAGCCCGTAGTTGTGGCCGTGCTGACGGAAGCACTGGCCGTAGATCCGGGCGTTCTCCTCGGCGGAGAGGGCGGGATTGGCGAGCCGGTGGGCCGCGCTGAAGTGATACGCGCGGGTGACCGCGAAGGCGCTCACCCGCCCAGGTACTCCACGTAGAAGGTGGGATCCTCCCAGAGCCGCAGGCGGTGCAGACGCTCGGCCCCCAGCTTCGGGCCGAGCAGCTCCCAGATCACCCGGATCAGGTTCTCGGTGGTGGGAATCGTCCCGGACGGGAAGAGCGGGTCCTGGTTGAGATCCGCGTGGTCGAAGCGGGACACCACCGCCTCGCCGACCACGCGCTTGAGCTCGCCCAGGTCCATCACCATGCCGGTGCGCGGGTCGATCTCGCCCCGGATCGTCACCTCGAGGGCGTAGTTGTGCCCGTGGGGTACCGTGAGCGACCCGAACACCCGCGCGTTCTCCTCCGCGCTCCACTCGGGCCGCCCGTAGCGGTGCCCCGCCGAGAACGTGAACTTCCGCGTCGCGTACACCATGGACCCGTCAGCCTCCTCGCGCCTGCTGGCCCAGCCGATCCTGGATGGAGTGTACCGCGCTCAGGAAGCGCTCCGCGACGGCGCGCGGGGAGAAGCCGAGCGCGCGACGGCGCCCCTCCTGCCCCAGGCGACGGGCCAGCGCGGGATCGAGGATCAGCCGTTCGAGCGCCTCCGCGAGCGCGCCCGGATCGCGCGGCCCCACCAGCAGCCCGGTGGTCGCGTCGAGCACCACCTCGGGCACCGCCGCGATGCGACAGGCCACCACCGGGAGCTCCGCGGCCATCGCCTCCAGGAACACGATGCCGAAGCCCTCCTGCACGGAGGGGAGGCAGAACACGGAGGCGTTGACGTACTCCTCGGCCAGCCGCTCGCGCGTCAGGTCGCCCAGCAGCACGACCGAGTCGCCCAGGCCCAGGACGGCGTGGAGGCGCGCGACCGCCTCCCATTCCGGGCCGCGGCCGACGATGCGCACCTGGATCCCGGGCACCCGCACGCGCAGGATCGCGGCGGCGTGCAGGAGATCCGAGAGGCGCTTGCGCGGGTACATCCGGGCCACGCTCAGGACCACCGGGGCATTGCGGGGCCGGCGCGGGGCGCGCCAGAACTGGTCGTCCCACACCTCGAGGTCGATCGGCTCCGCCACCACCGCGAGGCGCTCGAGCGGCACCCCGTACTCGCGCTGGGCGACGTCCGCCGAGTAGCGGCTCGTGACGACGACGAGGTCGGCACGCTCGACGTTGCGACGCTCCCAGCGCGCCTGCACCGAGAGCAGGAGCCGGACCCAGCCCCGCTCGTTGCGGAGCTCGTCCGCGATGATGCCCTTGAGGCTCGCCACGAACAGCCGCGTGCGGCGGCGCGCCCACATGAACCCGTCCAGGTCCACGCCGAGTACCAGGTCGGTCTCGCGCGGCGGCCGCAGGACGACGCCCGCGTTGTAGAGCCAGCGGTCGAGGGTATGGAACCCGGTGCGGCGCCCGATCGGACGCAGGGTGACCTGGTGCCCGAGCTGGGCCAGCCCTTGCGCCAGCCCCGCGATGCCGACGAAGGTCCCGCTCCCCTCCAGCGGATTGAGAGGGGTCGACGAGAGAACGGTGACGCGCAGAGGTTACCGCCCCTGGAACCGGGGCGCCCGCTTCTCGAGGAACGCCCGCGTGCCTTCCTTGTAATCCTCGCTGTCGAACGTCGTGATGCCGAGCGAGCGGAGGTTCTCGCGGTGGGCGTCGGTGATGCCCTCGAAGATGGCCTGGACCTGGGCCTTGGTCCCGCGCACCGAGAGCGGCGCGTTGGCCGCGACCTTCTTCAGGTAGTCGTAGGTGTAGGCCTCGAGCTCGGCCGCGGGGACCAGGCGCTGGATGAAACCGATGCGGAGGGCTTCCTCCGCCTCCACGGTGCGGGCCGAGTAGAGGATGTCCTTGGCGTAGGCGGGGCCGACGAGGTCCACGAGCTGGTGCACCGGATCGAGCCCGTAGATGATGCTGAGCCGCGCGGCCGGGATGCCGAACTTGGAGCCCGCGGCCGCGAATCGGAAGTCGGCAGCCATCGCGAGCGCCATCGCGCCGCCCATGCAGTAGCCGAACACCATCGCCACGGTCGGCTTGGGACACACCCGGATCGAGGAGTAGGCGGCCTCGGTCTGCCGGTTGTAGTTGAGCGCGGTCGCGGTGTCCTTGCGGTTCTCCTGGAACTCGGAGATGTCCGCTCCGGAGGCGAAGGCGTCGGTCCCCGCGCCGCGGTAGACGATGGCGCGCACCGAGTCGTCCTTGGACAGGCGGTCGGTCACCGCCGCGATCTCCGACCACATGGCCAGGCTGATCGCGTTGCGCATCTTCGGCCGGTTGAACACGACGGTGGCGATGGGCCCGTCCTGCTCCACCAGGATATGGTCACTCATGTCGTCTCTCCCTTGGGGTTGCCGACGGCTGCGCGCGCGAGTAGCGGGCCGGGGTCTGGGTCACGGGGGACCAGTCTAGCGGAGGCCCGGATCGACTTCAACCGAGCCCTCCGCTTATTTGGCAATGACTTACCCGTGCGTTAGGATGCGGTCATGAACTCCACGTCGCGACCCTCGGACCCATGACCTTCGCCCTTGTTGGACTCGCGGCCGTGGTCTTCGCGGCCTTGGTCGGCGTCGTCCACACCGTCACGGAGCGACGGCGCCGGCGTCGGACTCAGCAGCAGTGGGAGGAGCGGGAGCGCCTGCTGAACCGCCAGCGGTAGTTGGTGGCGGCGGGAGGACTCGAACCTCCGACACGGGGCTTATGAGACCCCTGCTCTGCCACCTGAGCTACGCCGCCTTGGTAATCAGATCAGCGAGTTGCAGGCAGGGATTCTATCACGCCTCCCCGAGCGCGCTCGGAATTGTGCCGAAACGGCGCTCGGATCAGGACGCGAGCGAGGACGCGGCCGGGCTCGGCGGGAGCTGGCGCTCCACCGCCAGGCACAGGTCGGCCGCGGGGGCCCGCTTCATCAGGACGGGCGCGGCCTGCCGCATGAGAAAGTTCGCGTACTGCGGCGTGTACCCGCGCTCGATCCGGAAGATCACGGGCGGCGCGGTCCGGCAGGACTCCTTCAGCAGCTTGTAGAACGCCGGCCCGTTCAGGTCGGGCATCTGGAGATCGGCCAGCACGAGATCATAGCCGTGCCGGGTCAGCAGGGTCACCGCGTCGGCCTTCGTGGCCGCGGTGTCCACCGCGTAGCCGGCATCGCCCAGGATGCGCGCGGTCTCCTGGCGTTCTCGCTCCTGGTCGTCCATCACCAGGATCCGACGGCGCCCCGCGACCTCGTCGCTCATCGCCGCCCGCTGATGCGGTGCAGGACCTCGTCGACGGCCCGGGTCGCCTGTCCCGCGAGTGTCTGCAGCGCCTCGGACAGGTCGTCCCGCTCCCCGCGCAGCCCCTCGTTCTCCTCCCGGAGCCGCCGCACCTCCTCGGAGAGCGCAGCCCGCTCGACCTCGAGCGCGCCCACGTCGGCATGAAGGCGTCCCGCGTCCTCGAGCCAGCCGCCCAGGACCTGCATGAGGTCGTGCGCCTCGTCCGACCACCGCGCCATCTCGTCGGCCACCCGCGCGGTCCCGGATGGCGGGCCGCCGTTGGTCCCCTTGTGCGCCACCGCGCCGGTCGCCTCCGCCCGCGCCGGCCAGCGGCCCCGCGAGAGGTCGCGCCGCACCCCGGTGGGCGTGAGGTCGAGCACCGGGAAGATCCGCGAGTAGGGTAGCCGGGCCGCCTCGTTCGCCTCCTGGATCCACTGGGCCTGCTCCGCGCCGAAGAGGCAGAGGCCGCGCGCCTCGGCCGGGAACACCGCGCTGCTGATGTAGCGTACTTTCTTCCCGAGCCCCTGCAGCCGCGCGCACGCGGTCACGAGGCCGGGGAGGTTGGAGCGGAAATGCTCGGGGGGCACCTGGCTCAGATCACGCTCGACGGCAAACAACGGCATCTTTGTTTCTCCTCGTGGACGGACACAACCGTCGGTCGAATGCTAGGCGCTCGTCGGAGCGGCCGTCAAGCGCGGCGGCGCCCTCTGGAAATGCGGGCGTGGCGATGGTCGCGCGCGAATCGCCCCGTTCCATCGGGGATCGCGGAGGCTACGCGCACCCGCGCCGCACCAGCGCTGCCCGTCCGCATGGCGACGGCCGCGGAACCGCGTCAGCCCGTGCAAATCTCCTGTTGTGGATGAGTGGGGATAAGTGGATAAGTGACGCAAAATGGCCAAAATGGCATGGACACCCTAAGTCCCTTTGCTATAATCCCGCCCAGCGTAAAGGCCTTACCTCGGGAGGAGCTTCGAATGGCCAGCCTCGGCAATCACCCGTGGATCGAAGACGAGCAGACGCCGCTGCTCTCGCCGGATGACGAGGACAAGGACAACGAGGACGCGGACAACGACGCGGATGACGACGACGTCGATGACGAGGACGACGACTTCGACGACGACGACGATTTCGATGACGACGATCTCGAGGATGACCTCGACGACGACGAGGAGGACGACGACGAGGACGAGGATGACGACGAGGACGACTGACTAGACTGAGGGCTCCATGCAGTGACTGATCCGCGGTCTTTCCCGGGAGGGTGACGATGGCACTGATGAGCTCCGAAGGCTGGCTGTTCCTCTTGCGCTGGATTCACTTCCTGGCGGGTATCACCTGGATCGGCCTTCTTTACTACCTCAACTTCGCCCAGGTGCCCTTCTTCGCCGAGACCGAGCCGGGGGTCCGCTCGGGCGCGCAGCAGAAGCTGCTGCCCCGCGTGATGTGGTGGTTTCGGTGGGGCGCGATGATCACGTTCCTTTCCGGCTGGCTCTACCTGCTCCACTACTGGCTCGGGCTCCGGGGCATCAACGACCCGGGCACCTGGAAGATCCTGCTGGGCGGCCTCCTCGGGTCGATCATGTGGGCCAACGTGTGGTTCCTGATCTGGCCCAAGAACAAGATCGTCATCCAGAACGCGCTCGACACCGCCGCGGGAAAGCCGGCGAACCCGGCCGCGGCCGCGGCGGGGGCCCGGGGCGGCCTCGCCTCCCGCACCAACGTCGTGATGTCGATCCCGATGCTCTTCTTCATGGGCGCGGCCAACCACTTCGGCACGCTCACGGTCGGGAAGTCCGGGCCGGTCTTCTGGATCGTGGCCCTCGCCATCATGGTGCTGGTCGAGATCAACGCGCTGGTGGGCACGCCGGGCAAGGGCGCGGCGAAGCCGCTGGCCACCGTGAAGGGCACCCTCTGGTTCGGCGTGATCCTGACCCTGGTCTACTATCTCTGGTTCGAGATCATGAAGTAGACCCCGGCCCGCGCCGCGCGCCCGTCAGGGGCTGAGGTCGGTCAGCAGCTCGGCCTTGGTCTCGT
>CAMLFJ010000095.1 GCA_946479205.1 uncultured bacterium
GGTTCAGCTGTATCAGATGGCGATCGGGCACTACCTCTCGCACGCGCTCAACCTAGCCGCGACCCTGGGGGTCGCGGATCAGCTCAAGGACGGCCCACGGCCGGTCGACGCGCTGGCCGAGGCCACCGCGACCCACGGCCCCTCGCTCCATCGCGTCCTGCGCCTGCTCGCCAGCGCCGGCGTGCTGACGGAGCAGGAGGATGGGACGTTCGGTCTCACCCCGATCGGCGAGTGCCTGCGCACCGATACCCCGGAGAGCGCCCACGCGATGGTTCGGCTGTTCGCGGGCCCCCGAGTCCAGGACAACTGGAGGGACCTCGAATACACCGTGCGAACCGGCGAGCCGGCATTCCGCAAGCGCGGCATCGCGGCGCCCTTCGAGGCCCAGGACTCACCGGACGGCGCGAACTTCGACACGGCGATGGCGAACATCACCCGGCTCATCGCGGTCGCGGTCGCGGCGGCCTATGACTTCACGCCGTTCCGCACGATCGTGGACGTCGGGGGCGGCAACGGCGCGCTCCTGATCGGCCTCCTCCAGGCGAATCCGGCCGTGCGCGGCACCGTCTTCGACCTTCCGCCCGCCGCCCTACGGGCGACGAAGAACATCGCGGCGAGCGGGCTCGATGCGCGGTGTCAGGCGGTCGGCGGCGACTTCTTCCAGGCGGTGCCGGACGGCGGGGACGCGTACCTGCTCAAGCACGTCATCCACGACTGGAACGACGAGAAGGCGATCGCGATCCTCCGGAGCTGCCATCGGGCGATGCGCGCGCACGGCAAGCTGCTCATCGTGGAGGGCGTGTACCCGCGGCGGATCGACCAGTCGCTCGCGAGCCGGGGCGCGGCGGCCAACGACGTCAACATGCTGGTCTCCACCGGCGGGCGCCAGCGATCGGAGGCCGAGTTTCGGTCCCTCTACGACGCAGCCGGCTTCGTCTTGACCCGGATCGTGCCGACGCAGGCCCGGGTCGCGGTGATCGAAGGCGCACGCCAGACGGACTAGCGCGCGCCGGTCACCTTCGCGCGCAGCTCGGCCACCTGCTGGTGGAAGGGCGTGCTCGGTCCCGCGGTCATCGGCGTGCTCTCCGCCAGCCCGGTGATGAGCTGCACCATGATCGGGCCGTCCTCGGTCAGGAAGCCGGGCAGGCGCTTCTTGAAATCCTCCAGCGTGGTAACGGTGTAAGCGTTGCGGTAACCCGCCGCCTTCGCCATCGCCGCGAAGTCCGTCCCCGGGCCGCCCGGCGTCTCCTGCGAGCCGGACGTGTGGTACACGCCGTTCTTGAAGAGCAGATGCGTGAAGTTGCGGGGGGCGGCCCCCGCGATGGTGGCGATCGAACCGAGCTGCATCAGCAGCGAGCCGTCGCCGTCGAAGACGATCACGCGGCGGTCGGGCGCGCCCAGGGCCAGGCCGAGGCCCATGGCGGAGGCGCCGCCCATGAAGCCCACGCAGCCGACCGAGAGATCGTCGGGCGCGATCTTGCGCCAGGCGGGCCCGGTGGTCATGGTGGGCACGCAGATGGCGGTGCCGCGGGCGGCCTGGATCAGGGTGAGGATCTCCTCCGGCTTCATCATCACGCGGTCTCCAGGCCGACGAGTATCGCGGCGGGGCCCTTCCGCTCGCGGCTCTTCCGGTAGTACTCGGGAATCAGCTTCACGTCGTCCGGGCCCTCCATGCGGGCGTGGGGGATGCTGAACACGTCCAGCAGCGGTTCGGCGAAGCGGACCATGGAGTGGCGCGAGTCCTTGGGATCCTTGTCCTTCTCGCGGCTCAGCAGCCCGATCATGTAGAAGATCGGGATCTTGCCGTCCATCGAGATGCCGCGGATCGTGTTCACGCTCGCGTAGAGGCCCGCGTGCTGGATCATCACGATCACCGGCTCGCCGGTCATGTAGAGCCCCGCGGCCACCGCGTTGGCGTCGTCCTCGGTCGAGCACGTGAGCACGCGCAGGCTCCGCTCCTTGTCGAGCGCGGCCAGCACGCTCTTCTGGTGCGTGTCGGGCACGCTGATGATCCAGCCGAGCGGATCCTGACGCTTGGCGCCTTTTCGCTCCGACTGGAAAATCTCCTTGAATGCATCGATGATGAGAGAGGACGGCACGGACTCTGGCATTGGCTCCTCCTTGGCGCGGCGTATGGTACACCAGATCGGGCGGCGCATGACACCCCCGCTGCCGGACCTTCTCCGGGAGCGCGACGGGCGCCACCCGTTCTGGCTGCGCGCCGTCTTCCTGGTCGCCGCGGTCGTGTGCCTCGCGCTGGGCGTCGTCGGCTGGCTCATCCCGGTGGTCACCGGCATCCCGTTCTACGCGGCCGGCCTGGTCTTCCTGGGCCTGGCCAGCGACCGGACCCGCCGCTTCATCAACCGCATGGAGCGCAAGCTCTCGGAGAACACCCGGAGGCGGATCCGGCGGGTGATCGCCATGGTCCCCGGTCGCTGGGTGCGCAACCTCGTCAATATTCCCGAGGGGGCGGTCTGAGTCGGATCACTTAAGATAGGGCCATGCTCGCCCGACTGAGCAGGGTGGCCACCCTCGCCGGCCTGCTCTGTCTCCCCTTCCCCGTCGAGGCCGCCGATGCCCCGGCGGCCGACGAGAGCCAGGC
Organism: uncultured bacterium; assembly: GCA_946479205.1. The sequence goes on from CAMLFJ010000095.1 coordinate 2,603, forward strand.
CCTCGACATCCGGCGCCTCTCTCCCGAGCAGCGCCGCCGCCTGCTGGCCGGCGAGACCATCGGCTACCAGGTGGCGGAAACGAACGAGACCGAGCTCGGCGCGGGCGTCGCGATGTTCCTCCCGGTTCCCCTCGCCCGCGTGGCCGAGGCCCTCACGAGTCCGGACATCGTGCTGAAGGAGCCGAGCATCACCGCCTCGGGACCGCTGGCCCCGGGCGCGACAGTGGCCGCGCTGGCCGGCTACAAGCTCGCGGCCGGCGACGTCCCGGAGGCGGTGGACGCCTTCGACGCGGCGCCCGGCGGGCGGCTCAATCTCTCCGCGGCGGAGATCGAGGCCTTCCGCGCGGCCCGGCCGGCGCGCGGCGCCGACCGGGCGGCGGTGGTGGAGAGCGGCGCCGGCCAGTGGCGGGCGCTGCTCCTGCAGCGCGCGCAGGCCTTCCAGGCGCGCGGGCTCGACGGGGCCGCGCCCTATGCGCGGCGCGGGGGCGTGAGCGACCCGGCCGCGGTCCTGCGGGTGGCCGCGGGAGACGCGCGGATCGTCGCCCACGTGATGCCGCGCCTCGCGGAGACCCTGCTGCGCTTCCCGGCCGAGCAGAGCCCCACCGCGATCAGCCAGTTCTACTGGGTGAAGCGCCAGGTGCAGGGCCGGCCCGACCCGATCCTGATCCACCACCTGGTGGACGTGACGCCCCAGCTCGCGCTCTACGTCGAGCGGCACGTCTACGTGGGCCACTCTTACAACGCGAGCCAGATCCTCTCCGGCGCGGTGCCGTACGAAGACGGCGTGCTCGTGTTCTCGAGCAATCGCGTCTCCACCGACCAGGTCGCGGGCCTCGGCGGGGAGCTCAAGCGCGTGATCGGCCGGCGCCAGCTCCGCGGCGAGATCGTCAAGCGCTTCGACCGCATCCGCGCCGCGCTGGTGAAGCCGACCGCGCCGCCCGAGCGGGTGGAGAGCCCGTAGCTAATCGCCGAGCACCCGCCGCCGCAGGAGGCGGAGGTCGAGCGGCACCAGGATCCCCAGCAGCAGGGCCGAGAGGATCAGCACGCCGGCCAGGTGTCCCGCGACCGGGCCCCCCAGCAGGATGCCGCGGAAGACCTGGGCCAGATGATGGAGCGGGTTCACCACGCTCAGCGCGGCCAGCACGGGGTGGGCGAGCGGGAAGTAGGTGGACGAGAGCATTCCCATCGGCAGCACGAGCAGGAACACCGGCAGGTTCATGTGGTCGATCGTGGGCACGATCGCGGTGAAGCAGAGGCCGAGCGCGGCGAACCCGCAGCCGGCGATGAACACGAGCGGCAGCAGCGCGGGCAGGAGCGCGATCCGGATGTGCAGGAAGCCCCCCGCGTGCAGCGCGGTGAGCACCGCCGACACGATCACCACGTACATGGTGGAGAGCAGCCCCGCCCACAGCACCTCGCCCCAGACCACGTGCGGCAGCGCGACCTGGGTGGTGAGCTGGCCCTCCCACGTGCGCTGGAAGCGCATGCGGATGAACGCGGCGAAGAGCGACTGGAAGATCGCGGTCATGAAGGTCGCGTAGGCAAGCAGGCCCGGGGCCACGTAGTTCATGTACTCGATCGGGCGGCCCTCCCAGGTCAGCGTCGCCACGTAGCCGCCGAGCCCCACCCCGAAGGCCACCAGCATGGTCACCGGCTCCACCGCGGGCGGCAGGAACGCGGTGTGCCAGTTGCGCATGTAGACGCGCAGGTGGCGCGCGACCACCGCCCAGCTCTGCCACTCGAACGCCGCGGCCAGCCAGCTCATGGCGTGAGCGAGAGCTTCATGAAGAGATCGTCGAGCGTGGGGCCGCGCACCTCGTAGCGCAGCGCGGGGAACGCGCGGGCGAACTCCGCCAGCTCCTCGCCCGATACCGGCACGTGCCAGGCTCCGAGCACGCTCGCCGGCTCGCCGCGGCCGCGCGCGGTGAGCCAGGCCGCGACCGCCGCGCCCTGGCTCACCTCCACCACGATGACGTGCTCGCCCACCAGGTCGCCGAGCACGGTCTTGGCGGTGCCGCGCGCCACCACCCGGCCGCGGGCCAGCACGGTGAGCGCGTCGCTCAGCCGCTCCGCCTCGTCCATGTAGTGCGTGGTGAGGATGATGCCGAGGCCCTCGGCGCGCAGGCCGTCCACGAGGTCCCACACCCCCATGCGCGCCTGCGGATCGAGCCCGGTCGTCGGCTCGTCGAGGAAGAGCAGCCGCGGTCGGTGCACGAGCGCGCGCGCGATCATCAGCCGCCGCCGGTACCCGCCCGAGAGCGTCTCCGGCTTCTGGCCCGCGTAGGGGCCCAGCTCGAAGCGCTCGAGCAGCTCGGCCACGCGCCGCCCCAGGTCGGTGGGCCGCGGGCGGAAGTAGGTCGCGGCGATCGTGAGGTTCTGCTCCACCGTGAAGTCGCCGTCGAACGTGTCGTCCTGGGTGCACACCCCGATCGAGCGCTTGGCCCGCACCAGGTCGCGGCCCAGCTCCAGGCCGTCGACCAGGATGCGGCCCGCGTCCGGGTGCAGGAAGCCGTACAGCATCCGGAGCGTCGTGGTCTTGCCGGCGCCGTTGGGTCCGAGCAGGCCCACGATCTGCGAGCGCTCGCAGACGAGATCCACCCCGTCCACCACGCGGCGGCCGCCGAGGTGCTTCACCAGATTGCGCGCGTCGAGGAGCACGGACATGACTCCCGATTGTACCCGGGCTTGACAAGCCTGGCGCGCGGAGTCAGTGTCTCGAAGGTCCCAGACTGCCAGGAGGTGTCGGCCCATGAAGCCCAAGCGCCCGCGCAAGCCCTCCCGCTCCAAGCGCCCCGCTTCGAAGCGCCCGCCGCGCGCCCCGCGCGATCCGCTGCTGGGTCGCATGGCGGGCGCGGACCATCGCGAGGTGGGCGGCGTGTCCATCGACACCACCCGCGCGGCCAACGGGCGCGTGAAGCGCGTCTGCTACCCGCCCGGCTTCCGCTGGTCCACCCACATGAAGCCGCTGGTGAACACGGCGCTCTGCATGCACGCCCACGTCGGGTTCCTGGCCCGCGGCCGCGTGCGCGGCACCTACGCCGACGGCTGCGCCTTCGATCTCGCCGCGCCGCGCGCGGTGGTGATCGAGCCCGGCCACGACGCGTGGGTGGTCGGCAAGCAGGGCGCCGTCCTCATCGAGTTCGACACCGAGAGCAGCACCGCGGCCCGCTTCGGGCTGCCCGACAGCCACCGCCACGCGTGATCCCGAGAGAGACCCTATGACCTCCGAGCTCGAAGACAAGTTCCAGACGCTGCACGAGATCGTGCGGGCCGCCCGCATGAACCTGGCCCCCGGCCCCTGGGACTACCTGGTGGGCGGCACCGAGACCGAGACCACGCTGCGCCGCAACCGCCTCGGGATCGACAGCCTCGCCTTCCGGCCGCGCGTGCTCCGCGACGTCTCGCGCATCGATCCCGGCTCGACCTTCTTCGGCAAGAAAGTCCGCATCCCGGTGATGCTGGCGCCCATCGGCTCGATCGAATCGTTCACCCCGGGTGGCGGCGCCACCGCCGCGAAGGCCTCGGCCGCCTTCGGGGTGCCGCAGATGCTGAGCTCGGCGTGCAACCCCGGGCTCGAGGCCACCGCGGCCGCCGCCGACAACTTCCGCATCTTCCAGCTCTACGTGCGCGGCGACGACGCCTTCGTGGACGACCACGTCAAGCGCGCCAGGGACCACGGCTACGCGGTCTTCTGCATGACGGTGGACACCGCGGTCTACAGCCGGCGCGAGCGCGACCTGGCCCGCCGCTTCGTCAAGCCGTGGCGGCTGCGCGCCACCGGCCAGGAGTTCCAGGCCGCGCTCTCGTGGGACCAGGTCAAGCGCTTCAAGGACCGCCACGACATCCCGCTGATCCTGAAGGGCATCGCCACCGGCGAGGACGCGGCCATCGCGTGCGATCACGGGGTGGACGCGGTCTACGTCTCCAACCACGGCGGCCGCCAGCTCGACCACGGGCGCGGGTCCATCGAGGTGCTGCCCGAGGTGGTCAAGGCCGTCGCGGGACGTAGCGTGGTCATGGTGGACGGCGGCTTCATGCGCGGCACCGACGTGGTCAAGGCCATCGCGCTCGGCGCCCAGATGGTGGGGATCGGGCGCCTCTCCTGCCTCGGCCTGGCCGCCGCGGGCGAGCCCGGGCTGGTCCGCGCGCTCGAGCTCCTGGAGGAGGAGATCCGCATCGCGATGGGCCTGCTCGGCGTGCACAGCCTGGCTCAGCTCGACGGGTCGTATCTCCACCCGGCCGCGCCGGTCACCCTGCCCCACGTGACGAGCGCCTTCCCGCTCCTCGACCTGGACGACCGCCGCTACTAGCCCCGTGCTCGACCTCAAGATCACGGGCGGGCAGGTCATCGACGGCACCGGCGCGCCCGCGCGCCGCGCCGACGTGGGCGTCACCGGCGACCGCATCACCACCGTGGGCGATCTCGCGGCCGAGCCCGCCGGGCGCACGATCGACGCGGCAGGCCGCACCGTCACCCCCGGCTTCATCGACATGCACTCGCACTCCGACTGGCGGCTCTGGGGCAACCGGCGCGCCGAGTCGAAGATCCGCCAGGGCGTGACCACCGAGGTGGTCGGCAACTGCGGCTTCTCCCCCGCTCCGGTGTCGGACGAGTACCGGAGCGAGATGCAGGGCTTTGCCCTCTACGTGCCGCCCGGCATGGACTTCTCGTGGAGCTCGGTGGGCGATTACCTGGCGCGCTACGAGAGCGAGGGTGTGGCGCTGAACGTGGCCCAGCTCATCGGGCACGGGACCCTGCGCCTGGCCGCCATGGGCTTCGCGCGCCGGCCGCCCACCGCGCGCGAGCAGGCCACGATGGAGCGCATGATGGACGAGGCGATGGCGGACGGCGCCTACGGTCTCGCGACCGGCCTCATCTACGCACCCGGCTCCTACGCGGCCACCGAGGAGATCATCGGCATCGCGCGCCACGCGGCCGGCGGGCGCGGCTTCTACGCGAGCCACATCCGTGGCGAGGGCGCGACCCTGCTCGACGCGGTGGCCGAGGCGATCCGGGTGGGGCGTGAGGGTGGGCTGCCCACCCAGGTGAGCCACGTCAAGGCGGCGGGGCGCCCGAACTGGGGCCGCGTGGCCGCCGCGCTGGCGCTCATCGACGCCGCGCGCGCCGAGGGCCAGGACGTGATGGGCGACGTCTATCCCTATACCGCCTCCAGCACCACCCTGCGCACGCTCTTGCCCGATTGGGTGCTCGAGGGCGGCATCGACGCGATGCTGAAGCGCCTCTCAGACCCGGCGATTCGCGATCGAGTCCGGGCCGAGCTGACCGGCGGCGGCGAGACCCTGCTGCGCGGGCTCGACTGGTCCGACATCATGGTGGCCTACTCGCCGTCGCGGCCGGACGCGCAGGGCCGGCGCATCGCGGAGATCGCGGCCGCGCGGGGTGAAGACCCGCTCGACGCGGCCATCGAGCTGATCGTGGCCGAGCAGGGCAAGGGCTACATGATCCTCTTCCAGCTCGACGAGGCCGACCTGCGCCGTGCGCTCGTCCACCCGCACGTGATGATCGGCTCCGACGGCTCGTCACTGGCCGCCGAGGGACCGCTCGCCACCGGCAAGCCGCATCCGCGGAGCTACGGAACGTTCCCGCGCGTGCTCGGGCGCTACGCGCGCGACGAGCGCGTGCTATCGCTCGAGAGCGCGGTGTGGAAGATGACGGGGATGCCCGCGCGGCGGCTCGGCCTGAGTGACCGCGGGGTGCTGGCGCCGGGGGCCAAGGCCGACGTGGTGGTGTTCGACGCCGCGACGGTGGCCGACCGCGCGACCTACGAGGACCCGCACCGGTACGCGACGGGCATCGGCCACGTGCTGGTGAACGGGCGCGTGGTCATCGCGGACGGCGAGCACACCGGCGCGCTGCCGGGTCGCGTGCTGCGGCCGGCGTAGGCTGGCGGCTACTTCGCCAGCCAGGCGTTCCAGAAGTAGAGGTAGGGGCCGGGCTTGAAGCCGCGCAGGTCCTTTCGCATCGCCTGCAGCAGATAGTAGTCGCCGAGCTTGATCCGCCCCACGTCCTCGTAGAAGATGGCCTGCAGCCGCTCGATGATCGCGCGCCGCTTCTTGGGATCAGTCTCGCGGGCGAGATCGGCCATCAGCTTGTCCTTCTCCTCGGCGCACCACCAGCCCGGCCAGTTGCACTGGAGCGACGACGCGAGCGCCGGGTCCGGGTTGAAGGTGAAGCCGGTCGAGAAGAGATCGAAGAGCTCCGGCTTGTTCCGGCGCTGCACCAGCGTGGCCCAGTCCACCACCTGCAGGTCCACCACGAAGCCGGCCT
>CAMLFJ010000096.1 GCA_946479205.1 uncultured bacterium
CCCCCCCCCCCCCCCGCCCCCGGCGCCCCCCCCCCCCACCCCCCCCCCCCCCTGGGGGGTTGGGGGGGGGGGGGGCCCCCCGAGGGTGAGGGGCCCGAGGGGGAGCTAGGTCGCTCGCCGCTGCGAGTAGGTGAAGGCGGCGAAGATCAGCAGCACCAGCACGAGCTGCGTGATCACACCCTGCCACGTTGGGTACACGCCGAGCGATGGAATCGCCGGCAGGTCGAGCGGGCCGACCGGCAGCTTGCCCGCGTGCTGGAGCGCCGCGATGCCCTTGCCGGCGAGCACCACCGCCAGGATGGCCATGAGCGCGGATCCCAGGCCGAAGAACCAGCCGATCGGCAGCTGCAGGCCCAGCTTGAGGATCAGCCAGGCCAGGAGCCCCAGCCCCACGACGGCGGCGACGAAGCCCGCGCCCACCGCCACGCGGCCCTCGAGGCCCGCCTCGATCCAGAGCGTCTGGTAGAACAGCACGGTCTCGAACACCTCGCGATACACGGCCACGAACGAGATGGCGGCCAGGCCCCAGAGCGTCCGGCCCGAGAGGGCCGACTGCACGCGCGCCTCGAGGTAGGCCTTCCAGCGCGCGGCGTGGGCGTGACGGTGCATCCAGAAGCCGACGTAGAGGAGCATCGCCGCGGCCACCAGCGCGGTGACGCCCTCGGTGACTTCGCGGCTGGCCCCGCTGACCGTCACCACGTACGAGGCGGCCAGCCAGGTCAACCCCCCGAGCGCGAGGGCCGCGATCCAGCCGGCGTGGACGTACCGGAGCGCCTCGCGGCGGCCGGACTTGATCAGCATGGCGATGAGGGCGGCCACCACCAGGAGGGCCTCGAGGCCTTCGCGGAGCAGGATGACGAGCGCGCTCGTGAAGGTGGTGGCGGGGGAGAGACGGGCCGCGTCGAGGCGCTGGCGCGCGGTCTCGAGCAGCGACAGGATCGCCCGCGCCTCCGCCTCCACCGTCTCCTTCGGCGCCCGCGACTGGATCAGGGTCCGGTAGCGCAGCATCGCGCCCTCGACCTGAGTCCGGAGCCCGCGGTCCACCCCGTCGAGCGGCGCCTCCACGAGCTCGAAGCCCTCGAGGTAGCTCGTGACGGCCAGCTGATGCGCCTGCGCCGCGTCGCCGCGCCGGTAGGCGTCGAGGCTCTCCTGGAGCACGCGCGCGCTGAAGTCGAGGGGCGACTCGCGGCCGGTGGCGATCGCGGCGGGCTCGCTCCGGAGATAGGCCAGCACCGCGGCGCCGTCGCCCCCCACGCGGGCGGCCACGTCTCGTGGGGTCGCCATGACCAGCGCGCGCAGATCACGCAGGTCGGTCTTGCCGACGCCACGCTTCCAGAGGGCCGCGCCGCGCTCCCGGGTTTCCTCGCCGGTGGCGAGCGTGCTCACGTGGAAGGCGAGGGCCCACCGTTGCAATTCGGGCAGGGCCGCGAAGCCGGTCATCGCGGTGCCCTTGATGCCGAGCGTGATCGTGTTGTAGAGGCCGAAGACGCTGTGCTGTCCCATGCGGGCGGCGTCGGTGAGATCGGCGGGGGGCGGAGTCAGCCCCTTGGCGGCCGGCCCGTCGCCCCGACCGGCGGTGCCGTGGCACACCGCGCAGTGGGTGATGTAGTCGGCGGCGGCGGGGCGCAGATCCGGCATCTGCCGCGGGGCGACCCGGACCTCGTAGAGGTCGATGATGCGCCGGCGAAGATCGCCCGCGATCGCGGCCACTTCCTCGCCCGGGCGCTTGTTCCGGATGGCGCCCACGAGGCCGGCCGCCGTCGCCTCCAGGGCGGCCCGCTCGGGCCGGGCGGGGAGGCCGGCGATCATGGTGCGCGCACCGGTCGCGAACTCGAGCTGCTCCTCGTATTCCCCCTGATCGAGGACCCTGCCGTCCTGGACCGCGCCCGGGTAGTCGACGCCCAGGTAGTCGAGCGCGTGCAGGATCGGCGCGAAGGGGTCGGGCTCCGCCGCACGCGCGGGCCCCGCGGTGAGCCCGACCACCAGGATCACGAGGGTCAGCGCGCGCACGTGGCGGAAGGTCAGCGCGTCGCCTCCCGCGGCGTCACCGCGATCGCGAGCTTGCCGACGCCGGCGAGCCGGGCCGCGTCCATGACGTCCACCACGCGCCCGTGCAGGACGTCGGTGTCCGCCTCGATCACCACCGCCAGCTCCGGCTCGGTGCGGGCGCGGGCCTGGAGCCGTGCGGAGAGCTGGGCCGGGTCCACCTGCTCCCGCTCGAGATAGATGATGCCCTCGCGCGAGATCGAGACCGAGACGGGGGCGCGCGCCGCTTCCGCGCGGGCGGCCTTGGGCAGGTTGACCGGGATGCCCCCGTGCACGGTCATCGCGAGGCTCGCCATCATGAAGAACACGAGCAGGAAGAAGACGGTGTCGATCATCGGGATGATCTCGATCCGGGCCTTCCGGGGCGGGCGGCGGCGGAGCTTCACGGGACCTGCTGCTCTCGCAGCGCGAGGTCCAGGCGGCTGGCCAGGCGCTCGATCGCGTCCAGGGCCTGCTCGGCCCGGGCCAGGAAGTAGTTGTAGGGGACCAGGGTCGCGATCGCGATGGCGAGGCCGGCCGCGGTGGCGATCAGGGCCTCGGCCACCCCGCCGGTGATGGCGTTCGGCTGGTTCATCCCGCTCGTGGACAGGATGCCGAAGGCGGCGATCATGCCGGTGACGGTGCCGAGCAGGCCGAGGAGCGGCGAGAGCGTGATGATCGTGTCGAGCACCGGCAGGTAGCTGCGCAGCCGGCTCATCTCGGTCTGCGCGGCCGCTTCCATGGCGGCCGCGGGCGGGGCCTGCCGCTCGGCCAGACCCGCCGCGATCACGCGCGCGGTCGCGGTGCGGGAGCGGCGGGCGATCTCGAGCGCCTCGTCCAGCTTGCCGCGCTCGGCCAGCTCGAGCGCGTGCTCGGCGGGGCCGACGTCGCCCTGCCGCCACCAGAAGCCGAGGCGCTCGACCACCACCGCCAGGGCCACCACGGAGCAGATCACCAGCGGGATCATCACGGGCCCGCCCTTCGCGAGCGTCTGGATCAGAGAGCCGATATGAAACACGACGGGCCCCTCGCTGCCGGCTTCGTCACGGGGACGGCCGGCTCTGGTGGCTCGCTGCCTGGGCGGAAATGCCCGTTGGGGTGGCTGGCTGGGGTCAACGGGTTACTTGGTCAGGATCAGCTTGTCCGCCTTGGTGATGTGCAGCCGGTATTCCTGACCTCGGTGCACGATGACGATCTCACGACGTCCCCGGAACAGCTCCGCGCTCGCGATCCGCACGCTCGCGCGCGTGGCCGTGACCTCGCGCGCGATGGGAGCCTCGCCGGGGTCGTCGATCACGTATCCTCGTCCTTGATCTGCTGGGAGAGATAGTGCGGCTCTCCCACCTGCCGGATCAGCTCCATCTGCTCCTCGATCCAATCGATGTGCCCCTCTTCTGCGGTCAGGATGTCTTCCACCAGATCGCGGGTGCCGTTGTCGCCCAGCCCGCGGCACAGCTCCACCCCCGCGTTCAGGGCGGCCACCGCGGCGCGCTCCAGCTCGAGATCGAGCCGGAGCTGCTCGGGCACGGTCTGCCCGACGTTCACCTTGCCGAGCCGCTGCACGTTGGGCACGCCTTCGAGATACAGGATTCGCTCGATGAGGCGGTCGGCGTGCCGCATCTCACCGATCGATTCTTCGCGCAGCTTCTTCCACAGGCGCTTGTAGCCCCAGTTCTCGCACATCCGCGCGTGGATGAAGTACTGGTTGATGGCGGTCAGCTCCGCCGTGAGGATGTCGTTGAGCAGGCTCACCACCTGGTCGTGCCCCTTCATAGATCCCCCCCGTGAGGACGTGAGTGGACTGTTGGCGCCCACCATAGTGCCTCTCACGGGCCCGCTCCACTAGCGCGTCCAGGAGGTCGCCGCACGCGCCGCAGTCGCCGCCGGCGCCGCACGCGCGCTCGATCTGGGCGACGGAGCACGCGCCGTCCGCGATGACCGCCTCGACGGTACGATCGGAGACGCCGCGGCAGAGACAGAGGATCATCCGCGGGGGCTCCGGGACACCGCCGACCGGTCGATCATTCGGGTGCCTTTCCGTTCACTCTTAGGGCCCTGTTCCGACGCTGGTTAGGTATACCTAATCACCACAGGGCTGTCAACCGGGAATTTCCCCGCCCGATTGCCCCCGCCCGCCGATTGGCTTACCATCCCCACACCCAAGATCGTCCAATTCCCGGGAGGTAGAACTATGCGCATGCGACCGATCGTGCAGTGGCTGGGTGGGCTGGTTCTCGCGACGGCCGTGGCGCTGGCCCCCGCCGCGCCGGCCCGGGCCGACGAGACCTGTCAGTCCCCCTTCCTGCCCAAGGTGACCGGGCAGGAGGACTACATCTACGTCTGGACCCTCGGGGTGAAGGGGGTCGCCGACGGCAACGACAGCATCGTCACGGTGGACGTGAATCCGGCCTCCGGCAGCTACGGCAAGATCGTGCACCGGGCCCCGGTGCCCGGCCAGCACGAGGCGCACCACGCGGGCTTCACCGACGACCGGCGGTTCCTGTGGGCGGGCGGCCTCGACACGAGCCAGATCTTCGTCTTCGACGTGGCCTCGAACCCGGCCCAGCCGAAGCTGGTGAAGACGATCAAGACCTTCGTGAAGGACACCGGCGGCCTGGTGGGCCCCCACACGTTCTACGCGCTGCCGGGACGGATGCTGATCTCGGCGCTCTCCAACGCCAAGGACGGGGGCGGCCGGACCGGGCTCGCCGAGTACACCAACGACGGCAAGTTCATCCGGACGATCTGGATGCCCGCGGAGGCGGTCTACGGCTACGACGTGCGGGTCAACGTCAACCTGAACCGCATGCTCACGTCGTCGTTCGCGGGCCGGAAGAACTACATGCGGCCGATCGGGGAGCTCCTGAAGGACGGCGAGGCCATGAAGCAGTTCGGCTCGTCGGTCATCGTGTGGGACTTCCACGCGCGCAAGCCGCTGCAGGTGCTCTCGGTTCCCGGCGCTCCGCTCGAGCTCCGCTGGGCGCTGCTGCCGAATCACCCGTACGCCTTCACCTCCACCGCGCTCACCGGGCAGCTCGTGCTGATCCACCAGCAGGCGGACGGCAAGTGGGCGGCCAAGAACATCGCCGAGATCGGGGCCAACATCCCGGTGGACATCAGCATCGCGCCCGACGACAGCAAGATCTACGTCAACTCCTACGGCGACGGGACGATGCGGGTCTACGACGTGACCAATCCGTTCGAGGGCAAGCTGATCCACCAGGTCAAGCTCGGGGACCAGGCCAACATGGTGTCGACCTCGTGGGACGGGCAGCGCGTGTACGCCACCACCTCGCTGCTCTCGCGGTGGGACAAGCCCGGCGACCAGTGGCTCAAGGGCATGGCCTGGGAGGACGGCAAGCTGGTGCCCAAGTTCACCACCGACTTCACCGCGGTCGGGCGCGCGCACATCATGAACTTCGGGAGCAAGTCCCGGTAGAGCCCGTGCGCGTCGCGCTCGGTCCCATCGCGCTCGCCGCCCTCGTGGGCGCGGGCGCGCTGGGGCCGGCCGGCGTGTCGGCCCACTCGCCCGGGCCCGCGCTTCCGGACGAGTTCATCCAGGGCGCGTTCACTCCCGCGTTCGTGCCCCCCCCGCCCGGCAGCTACGAGCTGCCCGCGATCAAGCGGGTGGGCGCGTTCACGCTGCGCGACCCCGCGGGGCGGACGGTGGACACGCGGTCGGTGATGGCGGGGAAGATCGCGGTGGTGAGCTTCATCTACACCGCGTGCCCGGACCGCATGGGGTGCCCGCTCGCGAGTCAGACCCTGCGGGACCTCCAGGCCCGGCTCCGCGAGACCGGGCTCGCCCGGCAGACCGCGCTCGTCTCGATCAGCTTCGATCCCGAGCGCGACCACCCCGCCGAGCTCGCGAAGTACGCGCAGGTTTACGACGCCGATCCCGCGCTCTGGCGCTTCCTGACCGCGCCGTCCGGCCGCGTGCTGGACGCGGTGCTGGAGAGCTACGGCCAGGACCGGACGCCCGAGCGCGACGACCACGGCCGGCCCACCGGACGGATCCGGCACGTGCTGAAGGTCTTCCTGGTGGACCGCGCGGGGTTCATCCGCAACGTCTACAGCGCGGGCTTCCTGGTCCCCGAGCTGGTGCTCAACGACATCCGCACCGTGCTGGGCGAGGAGCGGGCGCGCTAGAACCTAGCCCCTCACCCTGCCCTCTCCCCATGGGGGAGAGGGTGTGTTCAGTCTCTCCCTCGCCCCCGGAGGGGGGAGAGGGCAGGGTGAGGGGGGCCGCTAGAGGACGTAGAGCAGGGGACGAGCGCGGAGCGACGCCTCGTCCCAGAAGCCGGTGGCGCGCATCTCGTCGAGCGCCTTCGCCGGGTCGTCGCCCCGCATGACCGCGAGCGTCTCTCCGCCGGGGAAGAACCCCCCGAACGCCATGCGCCCGCCGCCCCGCGCCTCGATCAGCGCGAACGATGCCATTTCCACGTCGGGGGCCACGCCTTCCACCAGCATGACCGGGCGCGAGCCGTCGGTCACCAGCGGAGGCAGCTCCCACGGCTCGAGGAACTGGGCGAAGCTCCTCGGCGTGTAGCTCGCCCACACCCCGCCGGTGAAGTAGGGATCCTCCTCCACGAGGCGTCGCAGGTCGTCCGGCTGCTGGACCCGGTAGAAGACGTCGGCACCGCGGCCGTCCGGCGAGGGCCCGCCCCCGATGACCAGCCCCTGCGAGCGGAGGCCCATGAGCCGCTCGAGATGTGCCTTGCGATGGGGTTCGCGCTTCTGCAGGTAGTCGTCCGCGGTCTGCACCGCGACGTGGTAGACGATCACGGGGTCACCCAGCCGCCCGCGAACGGGATGACCTGGCCGATGAAGAAGTCGGCGTCCTCGGAGGCCAGGTAGACCGCGAGCCGGGCCGACTCCTCGCTGCGCGCGAGCCGGCCCGCCGGGATGTTCTTGACCATCCGGGCGAGCCGGACGGGATCTCCGGTGAGGGCGGGCGGGAAGTAGGTCGGGTTCTCGACGTAGTTCTGGGCGATCGCGTTGACCTGGATACCCGCGCCCGCCACCTCGCGGCCGACCGCCTTGGTGAGGCCGTTCACCCCCGCGCGCGCCGCGGTGTAGGCCGCGTAGTTGGGGAGACCGGGGAAGGCGGCGGCCGAGGACATGTTGATGATCTTGCCGCGCCCGGCCGGCCGCATCACCCGGAGCGCGGCGCGCAGGCAGAAGAACGGCTCGTCGAGCAGGCGCGCCATCATCTCGCGCCACGCCGCGTCGGTGATGTCCTCGACCGGGCTGCCCGAGGGCGGGTGCGCGTTGTTGTTCACGAGGACGTCGAGCCGGCCGAAGCGCGCGACCACCGCCTCCACCGCACGGTCCGCTTCCCCCGGGCGGCTCAGATCGCCGGTGATCGACAGCACGTCGCGGTCGAGCCGCTCCGCGATGAGCGCGTAGGGCTTGATCGCCGCCTCGTCGCGGTCGTGGAGCGCCACCGAGGCGCCCTCGCGGCAGAACTCCTCGGTGATCGCGGGGCCCATGAAGGCGCTCACGTTGGTGATGAGGGCGATCTTCCCGGTCAGCTTCATGGGCCGGTGACCTTCATGGCCCCGAGCCTACTCGGGGCTTCGCGGCCGCGCAAGGCCGTGGTAACGTGAGGGCGCGGGCCAGGGAGGTGCCGTGGCCGTGGCAGAGCAGCTCCTCGAGTCGTTCAGGGCCCGCTACCAGTTTCCGCTCGACGACTTCCAGCTCCGGGCCATCGCGGCGATCCTCGACGGCAAGTCGGTGATCGTGTCCGCGCCCACCGGCTCGGGCAAGACGCTGGTGGCCGAGTTCGCCATCCACTCGGCACTGCACCGCGGCCGCCGCATCGCCTACACCACTCCGCTCAAGGCGCTCTCCAACCAGAAGTACGCCGACTTCGTCCGCCAGTGGGGCGCCGAGCAGGTCGGCATCCTCACCGGCGACGTCAAGGTCAACTCCCGCGCGCCGGTGGTGGTGATGACCACCGAGATCCTGCGCAACATGTTCTACTCGGGCGGGCTCGAGGGCCTCGACACGGTGGTGCTCGACGAGTGCCACTACATGGGCGACGAGGGGCGGGGGACGGTGTGGGAGGAGATCATCGTCAACTGCCCGAAGGAGGTGGCCCTGGTCGCCCTGTCCGCCACCGTGCGCAACGTCGACGAGATCGCGGACTGGATCAGCCTGGTGCACCGGCCCATCGTGGCGATCACCCATCCGCACCGGCCGGTGCCGCTGCAGTACCTGGTCGCGGACCTCTCGGGCGAGATCCACACCTACGACGCGGTCCGCCACGGCAAGGTGCGCCTGCTCGGGGAGGAGCGCGACGGCGGCTACAACGACCGCGGGCGCTGGTACACGCGGCGGGTGGTGGATCCCACCGTGATGCTCGACGAGCTCGAGAGCCGCGGCTGGCTGCCCGCGATCTACTTCATCTTCAGCCGCGCGGGCTGCGAGCGGGCCATGGAGACGGTTCTCGCGGAGGGCAAGCCGCTGCTCACCCGCGAGCAGCAGCGCCAGGTGGACGAGGCGATCCGCGAGCAGGTGACCGAGAACCCGACCATCGCGGAGTCGCCGCTCAACCAGACCATCTTCCAGGCGCTCGGCATGGGGGTGGGACTCCACCACGCGGGCATCCTGCCCACCGTGAAGCGCTTCATCGAGCTGCTCTTCGAGCGCGGCCTCTGCAAGGTGGTGTTCGCCACCGAGACGATGTCGCTCGGCATCCACATGCCGGCCAAGAGCGTGATGCTGCAGTCGCTGACCAAGCGCACCGATCGGGGCTTCCGCAGCCTCACCCACAACGAGCTGACCCAGATGGCGGGGCGGGCGGGCCGGCGCGGCATCGATCCCGAGGGCAAGTGCGTGATGGCCCT
>CAMLFJ010000097.1 GCA_946479205.1 uncultured bacterium
CCGGGTTCAGGTTGAGGCTCATCGGCCAGAACCCGCGCTCGCCCGCGAGCTTGAGGGTGTCCGAGTTCTTGCTGAGCCCGGCGACGCCGATCGGCGGGTGCGGCTTCTGGAACGGGTAGATGTGGGGCTTGAGCGTGCCGAACATCGTCCCGGTCTTGGTGACGTGCCAGTACTTGCCCTTGTAGTCGAACTCCGGCTCGTCGCTCCAGAGGCGCAGGATGATGTCGAGCGACTCGCGCGTCATGTCGCGGTTCTGCCCGGACATGCCGTCCACGTTGAACATCGACCAGTCGCTCGGCAGCCCGCTCGCGGCCACCCCGAAGTTGAGCCGGCCCTGGGCCAGGTGATCGAGCATCGCGACCCGGTTCGCCAGCTCGGCCGGATGGTGGTACGGCATCAGGAAGCCGCCGGGGCCGATGCGCATGCGCTTGGTCTGCATGAGGGCCTGGGCCACCAGCAGGTCCGGCGAGGGATGCGGCTCCCAGGGCGCGGTATGGTGCTCGCCGATCCAGGCCTCGCTGAAGCCCAGCTCGTCGGCCCAGCGGAGCACCTGGAGGTCCCACTGGTGCCCGTCGAAGAGCGTCCGCTCCGGCGGGTGCGACGGCATCGTGAACAGTCCGTGGTCCATGGCGTACCTCCTTTGCGGATTACAGGTCCTGCTCGAAGGGATAGAGCGGCCGCCGGCGGTTCCGGTAGGTGAAGAGCCGCAGGTCGGAGCTGGTCACGCCGTCCCCGTCGCAGAGGACGATGTGCCGGGCGATCGGCTCGAATCCGGCCCGGAAATGCTGGCGTGACTTGATCAGCACGTACTTCTTGCGACGCGGGTCGATGCCGCAGTGGGTGAAGACGCCGGTGTCGAAGGGCTCGCTGCGCCCCTCCGAGACCACGATCTGCATGGCCCCGGTGTCGAGCACCGCGGTCTTGCCCATGCGTACGCGCGTGCCGGTGGCCATCGGCCCGGTGACGGTGAACTCCCCGTCGGTGATGCGCGTGACCTTGCCGGTCACGCTCAACGGCTTGCCGGAGAGGTTGATCTGCGGCATGTCGATGCGCCCGCCCAGCGGCAGCGTGACCCCGGCCGCGGTGCCCGCCTCCACGAGGCGCCGCACCCCCGCCGGATCGCAGATGGGCCCCGCCACCACGTCGGTCAGCCCCTGCCGCATGACCTCCTCGATCACGCTCATCACGTCCTGGGTGCCGCCGGAGGCGGTGTTGTCGCCGTGGTCCACCAAGACGATTGGTCCTTCGCTCAGCGTGCGGGCGTGGGCGACCTGGCCGGCCAGGGGGGCGCCGTTGTAGAGATAGTCCGCGCGCCGCTCCCAGGCCATCGCGAGCAGCCGGTCGCGCAGCGACCGGCCCGCATCCGTGCGACGATCGCACACGATGACCGCGGAGAGGGAGATGTGCGGGATGTCGGAGTGCGGGAAGCCGCCGAACACGGAGGCGTTGAGCACCGCGCCCGAGGCCTCCGCGGCCATCGCCATGTCCATCACGTCCTTCATGGGCTGGCGGGACGGGGTGTGGACCAGCGTGCTCGTCATCATGGGCAGCGAGCCCCACACCATCACCGGCTCGATCTCCCCGCGCAGCGCCCGCATCATGGTGCGCCCGGCGCGCTGGCCGGTGTCGCCCATGTCCACGTGGGGATACGTGCAGTAGCCGGCGATGACGTTCGCGTTGTCCACCATCGCCGCCGTCATGTGCGAGTGGAAGTCGAGCCCCACCGCGATCGGCACCGTCGGCGCCACCGCGCGGATGCGGCGCAGCAGCTCGCCCTCGCCGTCGTCCACGTGCTCGGCCACCATCGCGCCGTGCAGGGCCAGGAACACCGCGTCGCAGCCGCCGCGCACCGCGCGCACGATGGCCTCGACCATGTCCTCGTAGGCCGCCCGCTCCACGTAGCCGGACGGGTGCGCGCCTCCCGCCACCGGCAGGACGATCTCCGCGCCCGCCTGCTGGGCCACGTGCAGGAAGCCCCCGAGCTGGGTATTGGTGTCCTTGAACTCCGCGACGGCGGCCTCGCCCTGGAGCGGCCGGAACGACGCGAGCGGGGTGGGCACCGGGGAGAAGGTATTGGTCTCGTGCATCATCATCGCGAGGACGAGCTTGAGGCGGGCCATGCCGGGAGCATACTATCGCCCGGGAGATGACGCACCTGTACTTCACCGGCTTCGACTGTCTCGGGTGCCGCGCCGCGTACGCGCCGGACCAGGATCTCCTCCTCTGCCCGCGCTGCCACCAGCTCCTCGAGGCCCGCTACGATCTGGCCCGCTTCGGCCGCGAGGTGGACCGCGACGCGCTGGCCCGGCGCCCCGCCGGGGTGTGGCGCTGGCGGGAGCTGCTGCCCGTGCTCGACCCGTCGCGCATCGTCACGCTGGGCGAGGGCGGCACTCCGTTCCTGCGCTCCGAGCGGATCGCCCAGGCCTGCGGGGTGCGCGAGCTGTGGCTCAAGTCCGACGCGGCCAATCCCACCGGCTCGCTGAAGGACCGGTCGATCACGGTGTCGGCGACCAAGGCCATGGAGTTCGGCTACGACGTGCTCGCCTGCGACTCCACCGGCAACAAGGCCTCGTCCACCGCGGCCTACGCCGCGCGCGCCGGGCTCCGCAGCGTGGTGTTCTGCCCGAAGGACACGCCTCGCCCGAAGATGGCGCAGGCGGTCTTCTTCGGGGCCCGGCTTATTCGGGTCGAGGGACACTACTCCGAGATCAACGCGATGTACCGGAAGCTGATCGCGAGTGGGCGCGTGAAGTGGTACGACTGCGGCACCGACAACCCGTTCCGCTACGAGGGCAAGAAGACCTACGCCTACGAGATCGCCCAGGACCTGGGCTGGCGGGTTCCCGACCGCGTGCTGCACCCCTGTGCGGGCGGCATGTCGCTCGTGAAGACGTGGAAGGGCTTCAACGAGCTGCGCACGCTCGGCTGGACCGATCGGCTGCCCAAGATGACCGCGGTGCAGGCCGCGCGGTGCGCGCCCATCGTGGAGTCGTGGAAGAAGGGCCTGCCGCGCGTGGAGCCGGTGGAGCGGCAGCCCACCATCGCCAGCGCGGTGGCCGCGGCCGACCCGGGCCTGCTGGGCGACCAGACGCTCCTGGCCGTGCACGCCTCCGACGGCGACGCGCTCGCGGTGGAGGAGGCCGAGATCGTCGAGGCGGTGCGCCTCCTCGGCCAGGAAGGCCTCATGATCGAGCCGAGCGGCGCGGTCACCGTGGCGGCGGTGCGCCGGGGCGTGCGCGACGGCCTCATCGACCGCGCGGAGTCGGTGGTCTGCGTGCTCACCGGCTCCGGCTTCAAGGACTTCGACCGCATCCTGGACCTGGTGGAGATTCCCCGCGACGTCGTCTCGGGCTACGAGGCCATGCTGGCCGAGGCGGAGAGGATCTGACGATGCCGGACGCGATGCGGATCGAGAAGAAGCTCGCCAGGCTCGGGCTCGAGCTGCCGCAGCCCCCGGTGCCGGTCGGCAACTACCTGCCCGCCGCGCGCGCCGGCAATCTCGTCTTCACCTCCGGCCAGACCGCCCGGATCAACGGGGTACGCCGCCACGTGGGCGTGGTCGGGCAGGAGGTGAGCCAGGCGGACGCCTACCTCTCGGCCCGCGACGCGACGCTCAACTGCCTGGCCTGCGTGAAGCAGGCGGTCGGCTCGCTCGACCGGGTGAAGCGCGTGGTCAAGGTGATCGGCTTCGTCAACGCGGGGCGCGACTTCGACGCCCAGCCCGCGGCCATCAACGGCGCGTCCGATCTGCTCGAGCAGCTCTTCGGCGCGGCCGGGCGCCACGCCCGCAGCGCGGTCGGCCTCTCCTCCCTGCCGTCCAACGTCTCGATCGAGATCGAGCTGATCGTGGAGGTGCGATAGATGCGCGCAGCCGTGATGCGGAACAAGCGACTCGTGACCACCGACCTGCCCCGGCCCGATCCGGGGCCGGGCGAGGTGCTGGTCAAGACCCTGGCCTGCGGCATCTGCGGCTCCGATCTCCACGCGCTCCGGCACGCCGAGCAGTTCGTGGCCGCCTCGCGCCGCGCGGGCAGCGTCTTCACGATGGATCTCGCGCGCGACGTGGTGATGGGCCACGAGTTCTGCGCGGAGGTGGTCGAGTACGGGCCCGGGACCACCGGGGCGCTCCGGCCCGGCACGCGGGTCTGCTCCCGGCCGAGCCTCATCCGCGCGGACGGCCCGCGCACCGTCGGCTACTCCAACGACACGCCCGGCGGCTACGCCGAGTACATGCGGCTCACCGAGGCGCTGCTCCTCCCGGTGCCGAACGGGCTCAGTACCGAGCACGCCGCCCTCACCGAGCCGATGGCGGTGGGCCTCCACGCGGTGGCCAAGGCGCGGCTCGAGCCCGACGACGCGCCGCTCGTGATCGGCTGCGGCCCGGTGGGCCTCGCGGTGATCGCGGCGCTGCGCCTGCACGGCGCGCGGCCCATCGTGGCCGCGGACTTCTCGGCCCGCCGCCGCGAGCTGGCCACCGCGCTGGGCGCCGACCTCGTGGTGGATCCCGCGACGACCACGCCGTGGCAGAGCTGGCGGGAGGCCGCGGTCTGGCGCGACGCGAGCCGGGCGCCGGTCCTGCCGCCCTGGATCAAGGGGCCGGCGGTGCGTCCGGCCGTCGTCTTCGAGTGCGTCGGCGTGCCCGGCGTGCTCGACCAGCTCATGGCCGCCTCCCCGCGGGGCACGCGCATCGTGGTGGTCGGCGTGTGCATGGAGGCCGACACGATCTACCCGATGCTCGGCATCAGCAAGGAGCTGAACCTGCAGTTCGTGCTGGGCTACACCCCGGACGAGTTCGCGGCCACCCTCGCGCACATCGGGGAGGGCCGTATCCCGGTCGCGCCGCTGATCACCGGTAAGGTGGGCGTCGAGGGCGTGGCCGGCGCGTTCGAGGCCCTCGCCTCCCCCGAGCGCCACGCCAAGATCCTCGTCGAGCCCTGGCGGGCTTGACCACCTTCGCGGCACTCCGCGAGCGCAACTACCGCTTCTACTGGGTCGGCCTCGTGTTCTACGTGCTCGGCCATCGCGCCGAGTACGTGACCTTCGCGTGGCTGGTCTGGGAGGCCACCCACGACGCGCTCCACCTGGGCTACCTCGGGCTCGCCCAGGGTGTCCCGCTGGTCGTCTTCCAGCTCTGGGGTGGCGTGCTCGCCGATCGCGTGAACCGGCTGCGCCTGCTCCTGGCCACCCAGGTGCTCACCACCCTGACCCTCTTCGCCGCCTTCGGCCTCTCCGCCTTCGCGCTGATCCGCGTCGAGCACCTGCTGGTCCTGGCCGCGCTCAGCAATACCTTCCGCGCCTTCGACGAGCCGACCCGGATGTCCATGGTGCCGCAGATGGTCGGGCGCGAGCGGCTGGCCAACGCGATCGCGCTCGGCTCGATCCCCTGGCAGGCCGGCCGCATGATCGGCCCCTCGATCACCGGCATCCTGATCGCGGCCTTCGGCGGCACGGTGGGCCTCGCGATCGCGGCGGTCGCGTCCGCGATGGCGCTCACGATGTACTCGCGCCTGCACGTCGACGTGCGGTCGTCCGCGGCGCCCGTCGGCCACATGGGCACCCAGCTCCTCGAGGGGCTGCGCTTCGTCCGCCACAACTTCGTGTTCGCGGCGCTGATCTGCCTGGCCCTCTTCAACGCGGTCTTCGGCCTCTCCTACGTGACCCTGCTGCCGATCTACGCGGACGTGTACTTCCAGGCCGGCTCCGCCGGCTTCGGCCTGCTCAACGCCGCGCACGGCACCGGCGCGCTCGTCGGCACCCTGATCGTGGCCACGCTGGCGACGCGCATCCGTCACCGCGGCCTCGTCATCCTGACCGGCGCGGCGGGCATGGGCGCAGGTCTCGCGATCTTCTCGCAGTCGCCCGGCCTCGGCCTCGCGATGCCGATGCTGGCCGCGGTCGGCTTCAGCAACACGTTCTACCTGACCCAGGTGAGCACGCATCTGCAGCAGGCGGTGCCCGATCACCTGCGTGGCCGCGTGATGAGCCTCTACGCGCTCTGCTGGAACCTGCTGCCGCTCGGCGGCCTGCTGGGCGGCGTCCTCGCGGCGGCGGTGAACGCCCGCTTCGCGGTGCTGGTGGGCGGGGCGATGGTGGCGGCCAACGCGCTCGTCCTCCTCGCGTCCCGCCGAGTCCGGCTGCTATAATCGCGCCCACGCTCCTCACCCGCTCGAACCAAGGAGACCTGTCATGGCCGACGTGCTCACGGTGATCGCGAAGATCCGCGCGGTGAAGGGCAAGGGCGACGCGCTGGCCGCGCTGCTCAAGGAGCAGGTGGCGGTCGTGACCAAGGCGGAGCCGGGCCTGCTGATCTACCGCCCGCATCGCTCCAGCAAGGACCCCGACCTCTTCATCTTCTACGAGCAGTACAAGGACGACGCCGCCTTCGAGCTGCATCGCAAGGCGCCGTACCTGGCCGCCTACCGCGAGCGCCGCGAGCGGGAAGGCCTGACCGAGGGGCCGGCCGAGGTCGAGATCTACCGCTCGCTGACCGACTAGCCCCGCCCCTCACCCTGCCCTCTCCCCAAAGGGGAGAGGGTTCTAGGGGGTGCGCTCGGCGGCGAGCTCCTTGCGGAGCACGTCGGCGAGCCGCACGTACTGCTCGGCGTGGTTGTAGAGCTGGGCGGAGATCCGGACTAGGCGCCGCGGCGGGGCGGGCCAGCGGAAGATCGGCACCTCGATCCCGTGACCGTCGTAGAGCCGCGCCTTGAGCGGGTCGGGCACGCGCCATCCGGCCTCGGTGGTCACACCGTCCGGCAGGATCACGCTCGCGAGCGTGCCGATCATCTCGTCCGGACAGGCCGGCTCGGTGCCGACGGCGGCGCAGAGGCGCCGCCGTGCCTCGAGCCCCAGCGCCCGGTTGCGCGCCATCAGCGCCGGCCACCCGCCCGGCACCAGCCCTCCCAGGTACTCGATGGCCTTCGGCACGGTCAGCCACGCGGTGGGGTCCTGCGTGCCGGTCCAGTCGAACTCGAGCCGGAAGCGGGTCCGGCCGGGCCGCTCCCCGACCGCGCCGTGACTGATCGTGAGCGGGTGAATGCTCGACTGGCAGTCGCGGCGCACCCACAGGAAGGCCGACCCCTTCGGGGCGCAGAGCCACTTGTGGCAGTTGGCGCTGTAGTAGGCGGCGCCGAGGCTCTTCAGGTCGAGCGGGATCATCCCCGGCGCGTGCGCGCCGTCCACGAGGGACTCCACGCCGCGCCCGCGCAGCTCGGTGACCAGGCGCTCCATGGGCAGGATCAGCCCGGTGGGGCTCGTGATGTGGTCGAGCAGGGCCAGGCGCGTGCGCGACGTCGCCTTCGCCAGCACCGCGGTCACGATCGCCTCCGGCGACGTGGCCGGGAACGGCAGCGTGGCCACCACCACGCGTGCGCCGCTCCGCCGGGCGACGTAGTCGAGCGTGTTCTTGCAGGCCGCGTAGGCGTGATCGGTGGTGAGCAGCTCGTCGCCTGCCGCGAACTCGAGCGAGCGCAGCACCGCGTTGACCCCGCTGGTGGCGTTGCCGATGAACGCGAGGTCGTCCGGATCGGCGCCGACGAACGCCCCGAGCGCGGCGCGCGCGACGTCGAGGCGCCCTTCCAGGTCGCGTCCGAGGAATCGGACTGGTCCGGCCTCGAGCTCGGCGCGGAGTGCGCTCTGATGCGCGAGGACCTCGCTCGGACAGGCGCCGTAGGAGCCGTGGTTCAGGAACGCTACGGTGGGATCGAGCGGCCAGAGGGCCGCCCACTGACTCTCGTCGATCGGCATGCTCAGAACCCCGGAGGCGGCCGGAAGCCGCCGATCACGTCGGCGAGCCGGCCCGCCAGGTCGATGGGTGTCGCGTCCTCGAGATATGGGCCCACGATCTGGATGCCCACCGGCAGCCCCCCGCGCGTGAAGCCGACCGGCGCGGTCGTCGCGGGCAGGCCGGCCAGGCTCGCGAACGAGATCCAGAAGCAGAGATCGAGATAGGGCCGCTCCCCCCGCGGGGTCGCGAGGACGCGCGTGAGCGCGGTGCCGGCCTGGTCGTGCGGAAACGCGGCGACCAGCGCGGTCGGCAGCAGAAACGCGTCGTGGGTGCGGAAGTAGGCCTGCCAGACCGCGCGGGCCACCCGGCGCCGCGTCTCGACGGTCTGCATGTACGCGTCGGAAGCGGTGACCGCGCGGGCGTAGCGCGCGAGATACGAGCCGTCCTGGTTGGCCGCGAGCTGGCGGAACCCGGCGAGCTGCTCCTCGCGCACCGGCGGCGTGTATCGTGCCATGAGCAGCGTGTAGTAGGCGTCGAACTGCTCCTCCGGGTTCACGCCTGGCGGCCAGCCCTCGGCGAGCTGGGCGCCCGCGCGGCGCAGCGCCTCGATCGTCGCGGCGAGCGCGTCGCCCACCTCCGGCGAGACGGGCGCGCGCGGGTCGTCGAGCACGTAGCCGATGCGATAGTCCGCGAGCCGCGCGCCGCGCGCGGGCGGCAGCGACCAGCGCCAGGCCCGCGCCTCGTCGCCGTCGGGCCCGCCCAGCACCTCCAGCGCGGCACGCAGATCGGCGGCGGAGCGCGCGAGCGGCCCGGCCACCGGCAGCGTCGAGGGCGGGCTCGCCGAGATGCCGGGCGGCGGCGGGATGTGGCCGCGCATGGGCACCACGTCGAGCGAGGGCTTGTGGCCGTAGACGCCGCAGAAGTGCGCGGGGATCCGGATCGAGCCGCCCAGGTCGCTGCCGGGCTCGAGATACGTCAGCCCCGCCGCGAGCGCGGCCGCGCCGCCGCCGGTCGAGCCACCGGGCGTGCGGGTGACGTCCCAGGGATTGTTCGTCTGGCCGTACACCGCGTTGAAGCTCTGCCAGTCGGAGGCGAATATCGGCACATTGGTCTTGCCGAGGAC
>CAMLFJ010000098.1 GCA_946479205.1 uncultured bacterium
TGTTCTCGATGGTGACGGTGGCGTCGTCCACCAGGATGCCCACCGCGAGGGCGAGGCCGCCCAGGGTCATGATGTTGATGGTCTCTCCGAGGAAGCTCAGGATGATCACCGAGGTGAGGATCGAGAGCGGGATCGAGACCGCGATGATGAGGGTGCTGCGCCAGCTCCCCAGGAAGAGCAGGATCATCAAGGCGGTGAGGCAGGCCGCGATGATCGCCTCGTGGATCACGCCCGTCACCGCCCCGCGCACGAAGACCGACTGGTCCGCGATCAGGTCGACCTTGAGCTCGGGGGGCAGCGTGCTGGCCACTCGCGGGACCGCCGCCCGGATGTTGTTCACGATGTCGAGGGTGGAGACGTTCCCGCTCTTGAGCACGGTGAGGACGGTGCCGCGCCGGCCGTCCCGCCGCGCGATGTTGGTCTGGATCCCGAAGCCGTCCCGTACGTTGGCGACGTCTCGAAGATGGATCGTCGAGTTGCCCATCACCTTGATGGGGATGTCGGCGAGGTCGGCGACCGTCCGCGGGGCCGCGTTGAGCGTGACGTCGTACTCGAACCCGCCGATCTTGGCGGTGCCCGAGGGCAGGACCAGGTTCTGCAGGTTCAGCGAGTCGAGCACCTCGCTGGGCGAGATGCCCTTGGCCTGGAGCATGCGCGGGTTGAGGTCCACCATGACCTGGCGCTGCTTGCCGCCGAAGGGCCACGGGATCGCCACCCCGCGGATCGTCACGAGCTGCGGGCGCAGGAAGTTGACGCCCAGGTCGAAGAGCTGCTGCTCGGCGAGCCCCTCCCCCGACAGCGCGAGCTGCAGGATCGGCACGCTGGAGGCGCTGAAGTTGATGATCAGCGGCGGCGTGGTGCCGGGCGGGTACTGCCGGACCACCGTCTGCGAGATCGCGGTGATCTGGGCGTTGGCGGTGTCGAGGCTCGCGTTCGGCTGCAGGTAGACCTTGATGATGGCCTGCCCGGCGATGGTGGTGGACTCGATGCGCTGGATATTGTCCACCGTGGTGGTGAGCACCCGCTCGTAGGAGGTGGTGATGCGGCCCTCGAGCTCCTCCGCGTTGAGCCCGCGGTACTGCCAGGCCACCGCGATCACCGGGATGTTGACGTTGGGGAAGATGTCGACCGGGGTGCGCGAGATGACCACCGGGCTGGCGATCAGGATCAGGAGCGCGAGGACGATGAAGGTGTAGGGCCGGTCGAGCGCGATCCGGACGATCCACACGGCGGCCGCCCCTAACCGGTGACCGCGCGCCGCCCGGTCTCGCGCACGAGGCGGCGGTCCGCCTCCGGGGTCGCGGCGGGCGGGATTCGCAGCACGAGATCCTGGGTGTGGGTGGGGATCACCTTCCCGTCCGGCCAGTGAGTGCCCCACGGATCCTGTCCGGCCGCCACCGCGCGGATGCCGTCGCGCACGATGCGCCGGAGCATGATGACGCCGCGGTCGGTGGAGGCCAGGTGCTCGAGCGCGTGGACCGCGACGGACCGCTGGCTCGACTGGGCGTCGTAGTCCGCGGGGAAGCGCTGGCGCGCGTCGTAGGACCGGTCCCCGGCTTGCCCGAAGCCGGGCCGCGCGATCTGGTCGGCGGTGAGGCCCCACGCGGGATCCACCTGGGCCAGCTCGAAGTTCGTGGTGCACGTATCGTCGTTGGGCACCGCCCAGCGGATGATCACCGGCCGGCTCGCCTCCTTCGGCACGGCCGCCTCCTCGATCTCGCGCGTGAACTGGTGCACGTTCGGCGGCATGAAGTCACAGACGCGCACCCAGACCAGGTCGTTCACGCGACGGGTCGCGATGTAGACCATGCCGGCGTCGGTGGTGAGCCAGTCGAGCTCGGGCACGACCCCGAAGGCTTCCGTGAACTGATAGCCACTCGAGAGCGCGTGCAGGAACGCGGTGTGCACCGGGTCCATGCTGTTGTCCTTGATCTGGAGCCAGTTGCACGGGAGCGTGAACTCGGCCGCGGGCATCAGGGTGTGACCCGGCACCTCGAAGCTGTCGTAGAGCGGAAATGCGGGCGCCCGCTCGGGCGGGCCGAGATACGCGAAGACGAGCCCGCAGAACTCGTGGGTGGGATACGCGCCCTGCCACACGCGCTCGCACAGGCGGCTGCCCGCGGGCTCGCCCGGTGTCTCGAGACAGCGCCCGTCCACGTCGTACACCCAGCCGTGGTAGCAGCAGCGCAGGCCGCGCTCGAGCGGAATGGCGAACTCGAGCGAGGTGCCGCGGTGCGCGCAGTGCAGATGGAGCACGCCGATGCGCCCGCCGCGATCGCGGAAGACCACGAGATCTTCGCCGAGGATGCGCACGCGACGCGGCGGTCCATCCAGATCGCGCGTGAAGGCGACCGGCTGCCAGAAGCGCCGCAGGTATTCGCCGCCGGGGGTGCCGGGACCGACCTGGGTCAGCTCCGGATCAGGGGCTGGCGTCGCCCGGCGCGCGTATCCGTCGAACGGGCTGCCGGGCGCGGGCTCCGAGGCCATGAGTGGCGATCAGCATGGGGCCGGCCAGGCGGCCCGTCAAGGGTCGGGAGCGATCTCCGTGCTATGCAAAGGATTCGCGGTGGGCAACTCACCCAGGGTGGGCGAGGAGGTACTCAGAGAGGGATTTCAGGCCCCCTGTCACCCAGAAAACACCTATTAAATTAAATAGTTATCATTGGAATAGGGCTTGCTGTTCTAGCCCGCCATGGCTAAATCAACGTGGACCTTGGTGACCGGCAGTGTCCTCCTCCTTGCGGGCTGTCTGACCGTGGTTGGACCGGCTCGAGCCGAGACCGAACCCCCCATTGCGATAGCTGCGGACCCGATGCCTCCGGAACCGGTCGGGCTGGTCCAGGTGGCCTGGCCCGTGTCCGCGGAAGTCCTCGCCGATACGTTCGGCCAGTCGGCGCAGGCCCCGGAAATCCCGGCGGTCCAGGCGGTGAGCCTGGCGCTGGTCTCCGAGCCGACCCGGGTGGTCGTCCGGCCGACCCCGGCCGCGGCGTACCGGGTGCAGATCAATGAGCACGTCCGGTTCTTCCTCGATCGCTTCCAAACCGGCTACCGGCGGACGATCACCGAGACCCGCCTGGCGAGATCCGGCCGCTATCTGCCCATGATCCTGGACATTTTCAAGGAAAAAGGCCTGCCGGAGGAGCTGGTCTTCACGGCGATGATCGAGAGCGGATTCAACCCGGTGGCGGTCTCCCGGGCCGGCGCCAAGGGCCTCTGGCAGTTCATGGCCCCCACCGCCCGCCTGTACGGCCTCCGGGTGGACCGATGGATGGACGAGCGCCTCGACCCCGAGAAGTCCACGGTGGCCGCGGCCAACTACCTGCGCGATCTCCATACCCAGTTCGGCTCGTGGGACCTGGCCCAGGCGGCCTACAACGCGGGCGAGGTCCGGGTGCAGCAGGCGATCCAGGGCTCGGGCTCACGCGACTTCTGGGTTCTTCACCGTCGCAGCCCGCACCTGCTGCCGGAGACGAAGAACTTCGTTCCGGCCATCCACGCGGCGACCCTGATCGGCCGTCAGCCCGAGCACTATGGCTTCACGGTGGTGCCGGAAGAGCCGGTGCGCTATGACGTCCTGACCGTGCCAAAGGGCAGCCGCCTCATGCGGCTGGCCGGCCTCTCGGGTGTTCCCCTTGCGGACCTCGAGCAGCTCAATCCGGAGCTCTGGCAGAAGCAGACCCCGCCCGATGCCTCTTATGAGCTCAAGATCCCGCTCGGCAGCACGGCCGCGATCCAGGCCGCGGTCGAGCTCGACGCGGCCCCGCGTCGCATCGCGCCCGCTCCGCGGGCTGGCGTCCACGTGGTCCAGGCGGGCGAATCGGTCTGGCGTATCGCCCGGCAGTACGGCGTGTCCGCGGCGCAGCTCGCGCGCTGGAACGGTCTCGAGCGACCGGATCGAATTTTCCCCGGCGAGCGCCTGCGCGTCACCGCGTCCTAGCCCGCAACCTCGCCCGGTCGGCCGGCTCCCGAGCCGGTTGACCGGGCGCGTCCGTCGTGGAGAATAGCGGCCCGGAGGATCTCATGGGCCGACTGGACGGCAAGGTCGTGGTGGTAACCGGAGCGAGTCGCGGCATCGGCGCCGACATCGCCCGGCTCTTCGCATCCGAGGGCGCGCGCGTGATCTGCGCCGCGCGGACCCTGCAGGAAGGCCAGCATCTCCTCGCCGGCTCGCTCGAGACCACCGTCGCGGGCATCCGCGAGGCGGGCGGCGACGCCCACGCGGTCGCCGCCAACATCGCGGAGCCCGCGGAGTGCGAGCGGCTCATCGAGGCCGCGCGCCTGCACTACGGCCCGGTGGACGTGCTGGTCAACAACGCGGCGCTGACCTACTACATCCCGGTGAAGGACTACCCGGTCGGCAAGTGGATGCGCTCGTGGGCCGTGAACTTCCAGGCCCCGTTCGTGCTGAGCCAGCTCGTGCTCCGCGACATGATCCTCCGCAAGACCGGCGCCATCGTGAACATCTCCTCGGGCTCTGCGATCGGGCCCGGGCGCGGGCCCTATCCGGATCCTGCCGTGGGCGGGCGCGGCGGGACGTGCTACGGGGCCGAGAAGGCGGCGCTCGAGCGCTTCACCCAGGGCCTGGCCTCGGAAGTGTTCCAGTACGGGATCTCGGTGACCTCGCTCGCGCCCTCGCAGGTCGTGCCCACCCCCGGCACCGTGTACCACCGGCTCGTGACCGGCCTCGACGACCCGCGCGGCGAGCCCCCGCTCCTGATGGCGCGGGCCGCGCTGCTGCTGGCCACCGAGCCGCTCGAGCGAGTGAGCGGCCGCGTGACGTATAGCCAGCAGATCCTCCGCGAGTTCGGCTGGATCGAGTCCGCGCGCGGCCGTGGGGTGGACACGCGCGGCAGTGGCTACTCGGAGATCTAGCCGGTGAAGCGACGCGCGTTCGTCGTCGCTGCTCGGCGGGGTCGCGGCGTCGTGCCCGGGCGCTCGGCCTCGCCATCCCCGCTGCGCTCCTGGCGCGCGCGGACGAGGTGATCGAGTGATCGACCACACACCGCAGTGACGTGACGGCGGCGGGATCCCGGGGCCTCGCGCGCGTCGTCGTGGTAGGCCCGACCGGGGCGGGCAAGTCCGTTCTTGCGCAGCGCCTGGCCGCCCGGCTCGGTGCTCCGTACATCGAGCTCGACGAGCTCTTCTGGGATGCCGGCTGGACTCAGGCCGCTCCCGACGTCTTCCGGACCCGCGTGGAGCGCGCGACCGACAACCCCCGCTGGGTGGTGGCGGGCAACTACGGCCGGGTCCGTGACCTCCTGTGGCCCCGGGCGGACACGATCGTCTGGCTCGACTATGGGTTCCCGCTCGTCCTCCGCCGCCTGACCGCCCGGACGGTCCGCCGGGCCGTCACCGGCGAGGTCCTCTGGAACGGCAACCGCGAGTACTTCTGGGAGCACTGCCGGCTCTGGTCGGAGAAGTCGCTCTTCCACTGGCTCGTCAAGACTTACTGGGCCTACCGGCGCGAGCTCCCCGTCCTCTTCGCCCGGCCCGAGCACCGGCACCTCCGGATCGTGCGCCTCCGTCGGCCCCGCGAGACGGAGGCGTGGCTGGCCGATCTCGCGCGGGAGTGACTTGACGACGGGAGCCCCTCCGGCGCAAGATGCGCGGGCGGAGGGACCGGACACCCCATGCATTTCGGGATCTTCCTGGAGGAGCGGCGCCGCGGCGTCAGCGAGGGCGCCACGCTGCGCGAGACGATCGACCTGGCGGACGCCGCGGAGGCGGGCGGCCTCGACGGGGTCTGGCTCGGCGAGATCCACTTCAACGGCAATCGCTCCATCCAGTCCGCCCCCCTCGCGCTCGCGAGCTTCATCGCCGCCCGCACCCGGCGCCTCCGCGTGGGGATCGCGGTGCAGGTACTGCCGCTCGGCAACCCGCTGCGCATCGCCGAGGAAGCGGCGACCGTGGATCAGCTGAGCGAGGGGCGCCTCGACTTCGGGGTCGGCCGCAGCGGCTCCGCGCGCACCTACGATCTCCTCGGGGTGCCCTACGGCGAGAGCCAGGCGCGTTTCCTCGAATCGCTCGAGATCATCCGCCTGGCCTGGCAGGGTAAGCCATTCAGCTACGACGGCAAGTTCTATCGTGTCCAGAACGTCACGGTCTCCCCAACTCCGTATCAGGTGCCGCACCCGCCGATGCGCATGGCCGCCAACTCCCCGGAGACGTTCCCGCAGGTCGCCCGCCTGGGTCTGCCGCTCTTCATCGGGCTCCGGGATCTGGACATTCCACTGCTGCGCGGGCACCTCAAGACCTATCGGGAGGCGTGGCGCGAATCGGGCCAGTCCGGCGAGGCGGACGTCTACCTGCGCATCCCGGTGTACGCGGCCCCGACCGAAGCGGCCGCGCGCGAGGAGCCGCGGGAGGCCATGACCTACTTCTTCCAGCGGCACATCGAGCTGATCCGGTCCGGCCTCGGCCGCGCCGACACCGGCCCGGGCGACCGCCGGCAGGTGATGGCGGACCGGATCACCACGATGCCGTACGACGAGCTGCTGAAGACCCGCGTCGCCTTCGGCACCGCGGCGTCGCTACGCGAGCGCCTCGGCGAGATCGCGGAGGACCTGGGGCTCAACGGCATCGTCGCCGAGCTGAACCCCAGCGGCCTCCTCTCCCTCGATCAGATGCGGCGGACGCTCGACATCCTCACCCGCGAGGTGATCCCTACTTTCCGCTGACGAAGGCCTGCACGCGCTTCCACGCGTCGGCGGAGGCGTCCGCGAACTCGGTGTACTTCCGGTCGAAGAAGCTGTGCGGCGCCCCCGGGTACACCTTCATGTCGTGCTTCACGTTGGCCTTGCGGCACGCCGCGTCGAAGCCCTCCACGTCCGCGGGCGGAATGCCCTCGTCGGCGCCCCCGAAGATCGACTGCACCGCGCACGTGTAGCGGGGCACCGCGTCCACCGGCTTGGGACGATCCGGCCAGCGCTTGAGCCCCGACGGCCAGCCGTAGAAGCCGATCACCCCCGCGTAGCCGAGCCCGCTCGCCGCCTGCAGGTAGGACAGGGCCCCGCCGAAGCAGAAGCCCACCGAGTAGAGCGACTTCACCTGCCCGCCGTCGGCGGTGCGGAGGTACGCGGCCGCCGCCGCGATATCGGCCTGGAGGGTCTCCGGCTTGGTCAGGGGCACCTGCGACATGAAGTCGAAGGCCTCGCTGCGGTCCTCCGACGGCGCGGTGCGCGCGAAGAAATCGATCGCGACCGCGTCCACCCCGACCTCCGCGAAGCGGTCGGCGAGCTCCTTGTAGTAGGGGTGCAGGCCCCGCACGTCCGGGATGACGACCATGCCCGCCCCGGTGGGCTTGGCCGCGCGGGCCGCGTGCGCCATGACGCGGGTGCCGTCGCTCGAGGTGAGATGGAAGTCGCGGGAGCCGGCCGAGCCGCCCGAGATCGGAGGAATGGGAGGAAAGGAATCGTCGTCCACGCACATGATGGAGGTCTCCTGTCAGTGAGTTTCGCTACATGTCCAGGCCGCCGTTGACGCCCCAGACCTGGCCGGTGATGTAACTCGACGCGTCGGCGGCCAGGAAGTGCACGACGCGCGCGATCTCCTCGGGCTTGCCGAGGCGCCCGAGCGGGATCTGGCCGACGATCTTCTCGAGCAGCTTGGCCGGGATGTGCTCGAGCATCTCGGTGGCGATGAAGCCGGGGGTCACCGTGTTCACGGTGAGCCCGACCCCGTCGGGATTCCCGAGCCGCCCCGCCTTGGCGAGCAGGAAGGCGGCCTCGCGCGCGAGGGTCTTGGTGAGGCCGAAGAGCCCCGACTTGGACGCCGCGTAGTTGGCCTGGCCGATATTGCCCATCTCGCCGATGACGCTCGAGACGTTCACGATGCGGCCGCTCCCCCGCTCCGCCATGTGCCGCAGCGCGGCCTGGGAGAGGAAGAAGGCGCCGGAGAGGTTCACGTTGATGACCTTGAACCAGTCCTCGTCGGAGAGCTTGAGCACCGTCTTGTCGATGGTGATGCCCGCGTTGTTGACGAGGATGTCGAGCCGGCCGTGGGCCGCGATTACCTCATCGATGGTGCGCCGGCAATCCGCCGCCTCGCCCACGTTGCCCTTGTGGATGCTGACCTCGGTGCCGTAGGTCGTGGCGAAGCTATCACGGAACTTACCGGCCGCATCATCGTTGCCCGCATAGCCCGCGGCCAGGGTGGCGCCCTGGCTGGCCAGGCTGCGGCAGATGGCGGCGCCGATCCCGCGGGTCCCGCCGGTGACGAAGGCCACGCGCCGCTTGAGCTTGTCGCCCCCGCGCGCGGCGATGTTGTCGTTCTCGGTGATGTCCAGCACCGTGGGCGTGGTCGTCATGGTCGTCTCCCTCTCGATGAGCCTCTTCGACCGCCGGCCGGCACATCCTGGCAAATCCCCATCGCGGAGTCAAACGGCGTACAATCCCCCTTCGTGCGCCTGCCGATCTACTACGGCTGGGTCATCGTGGCCGTCGTCTTCGTCTCCATGGGCGTGGGCGTCAACGCGCGCACCGCGTTCTCGCTGCTGTTCCCGCCGATCCTCGCCGAGTTCGGCTGGGAGCGCGGGGTCACCGCGGGCGCGTTCTCGTTCGGCTTCCTGGTCTCGGCGGCGCTGAGCCCGTCGCTCGGCCGCCTCATGGACCGGCGCGGCCCGCGCGTGGTGATCGAGCTGGGGGTGCTGCTGATCGGCGCGGGCCTCCTCCTCGCGACGGTGGTGACGCGGCCGTGGCACCTCTACGCGACCCTCGGCGTGATGGTGGGCGGCGGCAGCGTCTGCCTGGGCTATACCGGCCAGTCCCTCTTCCTCCCCGACTGGTTCGTCCGCCGGCGCGGCCTCGCGATGAGCCTCGCCTTCTC
>CAMLFJ010000099.1 GCA_946479205.1 uncultured bacterium
CGCCCTCCTCGGACGCCCCGCACCGGTCCCGACGTCGGCGCCGGCGTCGCGGCGGACGCGGGCGGGGGCGCGGGGGCGGCCGGGTCGGCGGCTCCGGAGGCGCGGCCGAGCCCGTGCCCGCCCCGGCCTGAGCGCTTGATCTCGGGCGGCCCCGGCGGTAGCGTCGGGGGCGCCCGCAGTCGGGCTTACCCGCAACCGCGTCACGGGCGATCCGTTCCCCAGGGCGCCCCTCAGCAAGGAGGCCGATCATGGCGGACTTCAAGAGCCTCGACTCGACGTTCACCCAGGCCGTCGACGCGAAGAAGATCCCCGGCATCGTGGCCATGGCGGCCACCGACAAGGGCGTCCTCTACCAGGGCGCCTTCGGCCAGCGCGAGATCGGCAAGCCGGCCCCGATGACGCTCGACACCGTGGTGTGGATCGCATCGATGACCAAGGCGATCACCGGGGCCGCCGCCATGCAGCTCGTGGAGCGCGGCAAGCTCTCCCTGGAGCGGCCGGCGGCCGAGGTCGTGTCCGAGCTGGGCGCGGTCCGGGTGCTCGAGGGCTTCGACGCGGCGGGCAAGCCGCGGCTGCGGGCGCCGAAGCGGCCGATGACGCTGCGCCATCTCCTCACCCACACCGCCGGCTTCTCCTACGAGATCTGGAGCCCGGCCATCGCCCAGTTCCAGCAGGCCACCGGCACCCCCGGGATCACCACGTGCACGAACGCGGCGCTCGGCACCCCGCTCCTGTTCGATCCCGGAGACCAGTGGGACTACGGCATCAACATCGACTGGGCCGGCAAGATGGTCGAGGCGGTCAGCGGCCAGCGGCTCGACCGGTACCTCCAGGACAACATCCTCGGGCCGCTCGGCATGAAGGACACGTCCTTCAAGCTCTCGGCCTCGCAGAACGCGCGGCTGTCGGCGGTGCACGGGCGCGGGCCCGACGGCGCCCTGGCCCCGATCGAGTTCGGCCTCCCGCAGGATCCGGAGTTCCACATGGGCGGCGGCGGCCTCTACGGCACCGTGCCCGACTACCTGCAGTTCTGCCTCATGATCATGAACGGGGGCACGCACAACGGCGCCCAGATCCTCCAGAAGAGCACGGTGGATCTCATGGCCCAGAACCACATCGGCGATCTGGAGATCGGCGTGCTCAAGACCGCGATGCCGCCGCTCTCGAACGACGTCGAGCTCTTCCCGGGCATGAGCAAGAAGTGGGGGTTGAGCTTCCTGATCAACACCCAGCCGGTGCCCGGCGGCCGCCCGGCCAACTCGCTGGCCTGGGCCGGGCTCGCCAACACCTACTTCTGGATCGACCGGAGCAAGCGCGTGTGCGGCGTCTTCGCGTCCCAGCTGTTCCCGTTCTACGACGACACCGCGATCGATCTGCTCGGCAAGTTCGAGACGAGCGTGTACCAGAACGTCTAGGCCCCTGACCCCAGGCATGCCAGGCCCCGGCCTCTCGGGACAGGCCCAGACCGTGCTCGGCCCCATCGCCGGCGAGGCGATGGGGATCACGCTGCCCCACGAGCATCTCCTCATCGACTTCGAGGTGATGTTCCGGGAGCCCGCCAACGGCGCCGAGCGCGGCCTGGCCCGGCAGCCGGTGGGCCTCGGCAACCTGGGCTGGGTCCGGCACAACTTCAGCTCCAACCTCGACAACCTCCAGCTCCTCGACGAGGCGGTCGCCCGCGACGAGGCGCTGCTGTTCAAGCACGCGGGCGGCCAGACCTTCGTGGATCCGACCAACCGCGGGCTCGCGCGGGATCCGCTCGCGCTCGCCCGGGTGGCCCGCGCCACCGGCCTCAACATCATCATGGGCTCGGGCTACTACGTGGCCGCCGCGCACCCGCCGGACATGGACCGCCGCAGCGCGGACGACATCGCGCGCGAGCTGGTCACCGATCTGACCGAGGGCGTGGACGGCACCGGGGTGCGCGCGGGCTTCATCGGCGAGATCGGCACCACCTGGCCGTGGACCGACAACGAGAAGAAGGTGGTGCGGGCCGCGGTGGCCGCGCAGCGCGAGACCGGCGCGGCCCTGATGATCCATCCCGGCCGCCACGAGCGGCTCCCGCTCGCCATCGTGGACTTCATCCGGAAGGAAGGCGCCGATCTCGGCCGCGTCATCATGTGCCACATCGAGCGCACCATCGCCGATCCGGCGGTCCTGCTCGAGCTGGCCGCGACCGGGGTGCGGCTCGAGTACGACCTCTTCGGCCTCGAGACCTCGTACTACCCGTACAACCCCGCCTTCGACATGCCCAATGACGGGGAGCGCATGCGCCAGATCCTGTTCCTGATCGAGCGCGGCCACCTCGCCCAGATCCTGATGTCGCACGACATCGCCTACAAGCACTGCCTCACCCGGTGGGGCGGCTTCGGCTACCACCACCTGCTCGTCAACGTGATCCCGCGCCTGCGCGCGAAGGGCGCCGACGACAAGATCGTCCGGACGCTCCTGATCGACAACCCCCGACGGGCCTTCGTCTACGCCTGAGCGACAGAAGGGAGGGCCACCGATGTCCCCTCGCTCGATCGGTCCGGTCGCACTCGCCGCCGTCCTGCTCCTGGCCGCGCTCGCGCCCGCGTTCGCCCAGGCGCCCGCCGGCCCGGCCGGCGAGATCGCGGTCTCCTTCCACGTCACGCTCGCGCCGAGCTGGTTCGATCCCTCCACCGCCCCGCCGCAGATCACGCCCTTCGGGGTGCTGTACGCGATCCACGACGCGCTGGTGCGCCCGCTCCCCGGCCAGAAGATGGGCCCGAGCCTGGCCGAGTCCTGGACCGAGAGCGCCGACGGCCTCGTCTACGAGTTCAAGCTGCGCCGCGGCCTCAAGTTCCACAACGGCGACGCGCTCACCACCGACGACGTGAAGTGGAGCTTCGAGCGCTACCAGGGCGCGGGCGCCAAGGAGTTCCGGGCGCGGGTGCGGCAGGTGGAGATCGTGGATCCGCTCGTGATCCGGTTCCACTTGAAGGAGCCGTGGCCGGACTTCATGACCTTCTACGGCACCACCGCCTCCGCCGCCGGCATCGTGCTGCCCCGCAAGTACGCGGAGGGGACCGGCCCCGAAGGCTTCCGCCAGCGGCCGATCGGGGCCGGGCCCTATCGCTTCGTGAGCCAGCGGCCGGGTATCGACGTCACCCTCGAGGCCTTTCCCGGCTACTGGCGGAAGGTGCCCTTCATCAAGAAGCTCACCATGAAGAGCGTGCCGGACAGCACCACCCGGCTCACCATGCTGAAGAGCGGCGAGACCGACTTCGCCCTGTTCCTGGACGGCCCCGAGGCGGAGGCGGTGACGAAGGATCCGCGCATGCAGCTCGTGGACACTCGCCATGCCTCCATCTTCTGGATCGAGTTCGCCGAGCAGTGGGATCCCAAGTCACCCTGGAGTGACAAGCGGATGCGGCAGGCGGTCAACTACGCGCTCGATCGCAAGACGACGAGCGAGGCGGCCTGTCTCGGCTACTGTCCCCCCGCGGGCGTCATCGTCCCGCGCGTGATGGATTTCGCGCTCCAGGTGCCGCCGCATCCCTACGACCCGCAGCGGGCCAAGCGCCTGCTGGCCGAGGCCGGCTTCCCGAGCGGCATCGACGCCGGCGAGTTCGTGGCCATCCCCGGCTTCGCCACCGTGGGCGAGGCCGCGCTCAACAACCTGACCGCGGTGGGCATCCGGATGCGGATGCGCCCGATGGAGCGCGCGTCCTTCTACGCGGCCTGGCAGGAGAAGAAGCTGCGGGGGCTCTTCCTCGTCGCGGTGGGCAACTCGGGCAACGCGGCGAGCCGGGTGGAGGCCTTCATGTACTCCAAGGGCGCCTCCGCCTACGGCGGTTATCCCGATCTCGACGAGCTGTTCCTGCAGCAGGCCCGCGAGCGCGACCGGGCCAAGCGCGAGGCCCTGCTCCACCGGATCCAGCAGATGACGATCGACCGCGTCATGTTCGCGCCGCTGATGGACCTGCGCGGGCTGATCGCGGTGGGCCCGCGGGTGGCCGAGCACACCGTCAACTCGATCCCGGTGTACCCGTTCCCGGCCTACGAAGACATGCGGCTGAAGAACCCCTAGCGAGGAGACCCCACCATGAAGAGGCCCGTCGCGCTCATCGCCCTGCTCGCCCTGCTCGTCCTGCTGCTCCCCGGCGCGGCCTTCTCCCAGGGCCTGCCCACCGCGACCCCGGAGGAAGTCGGGCTCTCCTCGCAGAAGCTGGCCCGCGTGACCGAGGCCGTCAAGGCCGAGATCGCCAAGGGCCGCTATCCCGGCGCGGTGGCCCTGGTGGCGCGGCGGGGCAAGGTCGCCTACTTCGAGGCGCTCGGGCAGCGCGATCCCCAGAGCGGCGCGCCCATGACGAAGGACGCGATCTTCCGCCTCTACTCGATGACCAAGCCCTTCACCTCGGTCGCGGCCATGATGCTGGTCGAGGACGGGCGCCTCCTGCTGAGCGATCCCGTCTCCCGGCACATCCCGAAGCTCAAGGACCTCCAGGTGAGCGTCCCTCGCCTCGACACCCAGACCGGCAAGGTGAGCTACACGCTGGTGCCGGCCGAGCGCGAGATGACGATCCAGGATCTGCTCCGCCACACCTCCGGGCTCGTCTACGGCCAGAACACGAGCCACGGCGGGGTGAAGGAGGCCTACGCCAAGGAGGGCGTGGACTGGAACGGGGTCACCGGGGCCGAGCAGATCGAGCGCGTCGCGCGGGTGCCGCTCGCGCACCAGCCCGGCTCGGCCTGGGAGTACAGCCTCTCCACCGACGTGCTCGGACGTGTGGTCGAGGCGGTGAGCGGCATGACGCTCGGGCAGTTCTTCCAGGAGCGGATCTTCGCGCCGCTCAAGATGACGGAGACCGCGTTCCTGGTGCCGAACGGTAAGGTGGCCCGCCTCGCGCAGCCCTTCGCCAAGGATCCGGTCACCGGAGCCGAGGTCAAGCTGCTGGACGTCACCCAGCCGCAGAAGAACGACGCGGGCGGCGCCGGCACCGCGGGCACCACGATGGACTACGCGCGCTTCTCCCAGATGCTGCTCAACGGCGGCCAGCTCGATCGCGTGCGCCTGCTCGGCCGCGCCACCGTCGCGCAGATGTCGTCCGACCACGTGGGCGATATCCGGATCGCCTCCCCGGTTCTGGCTCGCGGCTACGGCTTCGGGCTGGGCTTCGCGGTGCGCAAGGAGACCGGTCTCAACTGGGTCACCGGCTCGGCGGGCGAGTACCGCTGGGGCGGCGCGGGTGGCACCGCCTTCTGGGTCGACCCGAAGGAGCAGATGGTGGTCGTGTGGATGAGCCAGGGACAACCCGGCCCGCGCCGGGGAGAAGACCGCGATCTCTTCCGCCAGCTCGTCCAGGCCGCGATCGTCGACTGACTGACCACGGCCGATCGCCGTTTGCCGGCACCCGACGTCCAGGAACTATGATGCAGTCCGTGGCGGAAGGCCATCGGGCCGTCTCGGTTCTCTACCAGGCCCTGCTCACCGGCCTCGTCCTCACTCTGGTCACGCGCCGGAGCGAGGACGAGGCCGCTGATTTCGTCTTCCGGCTCTTCCGCCGACAGCACCTCGAGAAGTTCCTGCCCGGCCTCGCGAAGCTCGGCCTCGACCGCCTGCCGCCCGCGGTGGCCTGCGCGCAGTACCACTACCTCTCCAATCAACTGGGCGGCGTGAAGACCGAGTACGCGTACGAATCCGACCGGAAGGCCTGGGTGCGCTACCCGCCCCCGCGCTGGATCTGGTATGGCTCGGCGATCTGCGGCATCCCGAGCCGGGTGAATGCGGCCATCCTGCACGGCTGGCACGGCCACAACGGCGTGACCCTCGGCAACCCGCGCCTGGGCTTCGTCTGCACCGGCCAGACCGTGGACGGCCACCCCGGCCTCGAGGGCTACTACGTCGAGCACGACCGCGATCTGGCGGAGGACGAGCGCGTGCGCTTCGCCCCGGGCGAGGCCATGCCCGACGCCGATCCCGCCTGCGCTCCCCGCCTGGATGAGGCGGCCTGGCCGGCCGCGCGCCTCGAGCTCGTGGTCTCGCGCTACGCGATGGAGTACGTGCGCACCGCGCTGCCGGTCCTGCTCGAGCTGCTGGGACCCGCCGACACCCGGCGGGTCCTCGGCCACGCCGCCCGGCTGATCGGCATGCAGTACCACGACGAGACCATGCGCCTGCTGGGCATCGCCGACTCGGGGCCGGCCGCGTTCGCCCGGTACCTCGCGGCGCTGGCCGCCGCCCAGGGCGAGGAGGTCACCGTCTCGGCCGAGCCCGGCCGGGCCCGCGTGCGCCAGAAGGGCTGGCGGCTCGCGCGGGGGCTGGAGCCGCTCGACGCGGCCGCCTTCGACGCCTGGGCCGAATTGTGGCACGGCGCGCTGGCCGCCCACGACCGGTGGCTGCGCCTCTCGGTGACGCGCGAGGCCGGCACCATCGACTTGGTCATCACGGCGCGGTAGATCGACCTGGTCACCCTGCTCTGCTCGGTCCGCGGCTGCCACCGTCCGCTCACGCGGGAGGGCGGGCGCCTGACGTGCCCACGCGGCCATTCGTTCGACGTGGCCCGGCGCGGCTACGTCAACCTGCTCCAGCCCCAGGACCGCCGATCTCCCCGGCCGGGCGACTCGGCCGCCGCCGTCGCCACGCGGCGGCGCTTCCTGGCGCGCGGGTTCGAGACGGAGATCACCCGCGCGATCGTCGATCTGCTCACG
Organism: uncultured bacterium; assembly: GCA_946479205.1. The sequence goes on from CAMLFJ010000099.1 coordinate 6,676, forward strand.
CTCGCCCCGGCGGACGCGCTGCTCGAGGTCGGCTGCGGCGAGGGGCACTATCTGGGCGCCTTCGCGACCCGCTTCGGGTGCGAGGGGCACGGGGTGGATCTCTCGGTCCCCGCGATCGAGGCGGCGGCCGCGCGGCACGCGGGCCTGCACCTCGTCGTGGCCAACGCCGACCGCACGCTACCCTACGCGGACGCCTCCTTCGCGGCGGTGGCGTCCATCACCGCGCGCCGGAACCCGGCCGAGTTCCGGCGTGTTCTTCGCGGGGACGGCCGGCTGCTCCTGGTGATCCCGGGCCCCGATGATCTCGTCGAGCTCCGGGAGGCGGTCCTCGGCCGCGGGTTGCTACGCGATCGAGTGGATCAGGCGGTGACCGCGTTCGCGCCGCGCTTCGCGCTCGAGCGCCACGAGCGGGTCCGTCACGTGGCGCACCTCGACGCCGCGGCGATCCACGACGTGATGGTCGGCTCGTACCGGGCCGGACGAGCGAGCCGGCGCGACCGTCTGGCCGCGCTCGGCCCGCTCGCCGTCACCCTGAGCCGGGACGCCCTGCTGTTCCGGCCGGTCAGGCCTTGAGCTGATCGCGGATCGGCAGGCGCCGGATGCGCTTGCCGGTGGCCGCGAAGATCGCGTTGCAGAGCGCCGGCGCGATGGGCGGCACCCCGGGCTCTCCGACTCCGCCCATCGGCTGGCTGTAGTCGCCCGGGATGATGTACACGCGCGTCTCTCGGGGCGCGCCCGACATCCGCGTGACCTCGTAGGTGTGGAAGTTGTCCTGCTGCGCCCGGCCCTCCTTGAACGTCATCTCGCCGAGCGTCGCGATGCCGAGCCCCATCACCGCGGCGCCCTGCATCTGCGCGCGCACCCGATCCGGGTTGACCGTCGCGCCGCAGTCGATCGCGACGTCGATGCGGGGCACGCTGACCGCTCCCGCGTTGTCCACCGCCACCTCGACCACGGTGGCCACGTAGCTCGTGAAGCTGTAGTGCGCGGCGATGCCCAGGCCGCGGCCCTTGGGCAGCGTCCGGCCCCAGCCCGCCTCGCGCGCGGCCGTCTCCACCACGCGCCGCAGACGGCCGGTGTCCACCGGGTACTTGTCCGGCGCCTCGCCGTGGTTCCAGGTGTCCGACAGAGCTTCCGGCGTGATCCGGCGCGCCGGACCGATGACCTCCAGCAGATAGTCCTTCGGGTCGCGGCCGGCCGCCGCGGCCAGCTCGGCCACGAAGGATTGCACCGCGAAGGCGTGCGGGATATTGGAGACCGCCCGGAACCAGCCGATCCGCGTGTGCGCGGCCGCCTCCGGGTTCTCGATGCGGATGCTCGCGATGTCGAACGGCACGTTGATGACGCCCATGCCCAGCTCGAGCGCGTGCTCGTTCTTGGCCCCGTCCACGAACGTCGAGAAGAGCGTCGGCGCCACGCTGCGGTGCAGCCAAGCCACCGGCTTGCCCTGCCCGTCCACTCCCGCTTCCAGGTGCTCCACCGACACCGTGTGGAAGTAGGTGTGCATCAGGTCGTCCTCACGCGTCCACGTGAGCTTGACCGGCTTGCCCTCCATCGCCTTGGACACGACCGCGGCCTCGATGGCGAAGTCGGGCTTGGACTTCCGCCCGAACCCGCCGCCGAGCAGCGTGACGTGCACGTCCACGTCGGCCGGCTGGAGACCCAGCCGCTTCGCCACCAGATCCTTCGTGGCCTGGGGCGACTGGAAGCACCCCCACACCTCGGCCTTGCTCCCGTTGATCCGCACGGTGGCGGCCGGCGGCTCCATCGGCGCGTGCGCGAGGTGGGGGATGTAGTACTCGGCCTCGATCTTCTTCGCGGCGGACGCCATCCCGGCGTCCAGGTTCCCGTTGTCGCGCACCACCTTGCCGGGCTTGCGCGCGGACTCCTCCATCGCGGCCTTGAAGGCCACCGAGTCGTAGCTGCCGTTGGGCCCGTCGTTCCAGACCACCTTGAGCGCGCGGCGGCCCTGGATGGCCGCCCAGGTGTTGGTCGCGACCACCGCCACCCCGCCGACCGGGTTGAACTGGGCGGGCGCCGCGCTCTGCTCGATCTCCACCACCTTCAGCACGCCGGGCACCTTGAGCGTCTCGGCCGA